>JAHRVB010000052.1 GCA_019090895.1 Kangiellaceae bacterium | reverse complement strand
TTCCCCATGTGAAAGTAGGTCATTGCCAGGCTCTTATTTAAAAGAAAGGCTCTTCCGCAAGGTAGGGCCTTTTTTTATGCCTGCGGATTACACATAGAAAACTTTAGAATTGTTCACATGTTTTGAGGCATGAGACCTATTTTAAAGGGAAGGTATTATCATAGTAAGAGCTATTGAAATTTGCGGAGCCGAGAGAGTTTGGATGACACTATATTAACTAGTTAATTAACACTCGTTAATATAGTGTCAGAACATTCCTCTGTCTCAGAAGAGGGGTAATCTAAGCTGTAGTGCAATCCTCTGCTTTCCTTTCGTCTCATAGCGCATTCGATTATTAGTTCTGCAACAGTAATTAGATTTCTAAGCTCTAACAGATCGCTGGTTACCGTAAAATTGGAATAATAATCCTTAACTTCTTGCTTAAGGAGCTGAATTCTTCTTTGTGCTCGTTCCAGTCGTTTGGTTGTTCTTACAATACCCACATAGTTCCACATTAAGTGCCTTAGTTCATGCCAATTATGCGACACAACGACCTCTTCATCGGAATCCGAAACTTGACTCTCATCCCAGTCGGGGATCTGTATCGAATTGGTCTGCGTATTTGATTTTTGAGCAATGATACTGTCCGCCGCAGCTTTAGCAAATACGACACATTCAAGTAGCGAGTTACTCGCCATTCGGTTAGCACCATGCAGACCAGTAAACGCCACTTCGCCAATTGCGTATAAGTTTTTTAGATCGGTGGTTGAATTATTATCAACTACGACTCCTCCGCACGTATAGTGTGCTGCTGGAACCACTGGGATAGGCTCTTTAGTAATATCGATGTCTAGACTTAGAAGGCGCTTGTAGATTGTGGGAAAATGTGAGCGAATAAATTCAGGGTCTTTATGACTAATATCTAAATAAACACAATCAACACCAAGTCTTTTTATTTCATGGTCGATAGCTCGTGCGACGATATCTCGTGGCGCAAGCTCCGCTCGTTGGTCGAATCGAGGCATAAAGCGCTCGCCGTTTGGTAATTTTAAGATTGCACCTTCGCCTCTTAATGCCTCTGTTACTAGAAAAGAATGTGCTTTACTGTGGAACAAGCAGGTGGGATGAAATTGATTAAATTCTAAATTTGCTACACGGCAGCCACTTCGCCAGGCCATTGCAATTCCGTCTCCACTCGAAATATCAGGATTGCTGGTGTAAAGATAAACTTTGCTAGCGCCACCAGTCGCTAAAACAACAAATTGTGCACTAAAAGATTCGACTTGTTGTGTTTTTCTATTTAGAGCGTAAGCTCCGCGACATTGATTGGTTTCTCCAATAATTCCAAGAGTGTGAGTCGTGACTAAATCGATTGCATTATAGTTTTCAAAAATTTTAATTTTTGGACTGTCTATGACAGCTTGGCATAATGTATTTTGAACCGCTTTTCCCGTCGCATCGGCAGCGTGAATAATTCTGCGGTGGCTATGACCTCCTTCCCTTGTTAAGTGATAGTTGGAAGAGCCTTGTTGGGGTTCTTTATTACGACTAAAATTAACGCCGTGATCTATTAACGACTGGATAGCTTCTTTACTATTTTCAACTGTATATTGAACAGTCTCTTTGTTACAAAGACCTGCACCAGCCTTAAGAGTGTCATCTACATGGGATTCTATACTATCATGCTCGTCTAGAACCGCTGCGATTCCGCCCTGGGCGTAGAATGTTGCCGAGTCGCTTAAGTCGCCTTTGCAAAGTAAGTCGATACTAAAGTGTTCAGCTAATTGAAGTGCGCAGGTTAGTCCCGCGGCACCGCTACCTATTATTAAAACGTTCGATCGATGTTCGATTGTCATTTGTTATAATTTTGTCATTCTTAATTATCTATATTTTGCTTAATTATCGCTTTAATTGCCAATTATTTAGCAATATAAGCAAACAAATAAATGATCGAATATCTGATATAATTTACTAATAGATTCAAAATTATTACTCAAATACTTAATTCAATATTTAAATGGCTCCTGATTTGAACTTATGAGTTCGTATTGATGTCAATTGATGAAGTTAAAAATGCTGCGGATTCAAATGAGAAGCAGCTTGTATTTGGCAGAATAATTTGAAGTCCGATTGTAATTGGAATTAATTGTCCCGTTTATTCATAAAGATCGATTAAATGTGACCTTAAATATAAGTACTGAATAAGAATAAATGACTAAAACGACAGACGCTGAGCTAGTAGAACGGGTGCAACGGGGCGATAAGCGCGCTTTCGATATCTTGGTGGTTAAATACCAAAGTAAAATACTCTCTATCGTAAGCCGGTTTATCAGTGATAACGCGGAGATTAATGACGTTGCCCAGGACGCTTTTATTAAAGCTTATAGGGCGTTGCCAAATTTTAGAGGTGAAAGTGCCTTTTATACTTGGTTGTATAGAATTGCTATTAACACCGCTAAAAATTACCTAACCGCAAAAGGACGACGACCACCAGCATCAGATATTGATTCTCAGGATGCTGAAAGCTACGGGGTAGGGGTTGCACTAAGAGAAAATGCATCACCTGAGAAACTTCTGATGAGAGATCAATTAAAAGAAGTTATTTTTAAGACCATAGAAGAATTGCCGGATGATTTAAAAACGGCAATTACTTTAAGGGAATTAGAAGGACTTAGCTATGAAGAGATCGCGGAGTCTATGGATTGTCCTGTTGGAACAGTACGGTCAAGAATTTTTCGAGCCCGAGAGGCAATTGACGAACGTATGAAACCCTTGATCAGTAATCGCTAACGCGCTATTGTTGCGGTTATCTGGACAAAAATTGTTCAGACATGCAGATTAAGGTTAATTATTTTTATATCATAGTGAACCAAATGTAAATTGTTGTGTCCTATGATCGCTGGAAGAAAAAGCGAAAAGAATTTTATCTTGTATGGGTCGCAAGCCCTTGCAAACTAAGCATTAGTAATGCGGAGTAGAAAGATGGTAGAAAACAAAGAGTTGTTGTCAGATTTACTCGATGAGCGTTGTGATTCAGTAGATATTGATAATTTACTTGCGGATGAGCATATATCCGAAGAATGGTTTCGTTATCACGCTGTGAGTGCTATTTTGAGAGATGAACATTCAGCCCATTCTAGTCTTAATTTCTGCAATGAAATCAGTGCTAAAATCTCGGATGAACCCGCAATTGTTGCGTTTCCCAAGCCTCAAACTTCAAGAATATCTGGCGATTTAACACGTAAGAGTGAAGTTAGACGCATAGGTAGTGGTTTCGCAATTGCTGCATCGGTTGCGATAGCTACTTTTTTATCGGTCCAAACAACTCAAATTGCTCAGGATCAACCATCGTCTTCTGAATTTACCGCATCAACGCCTACAGAATCTGCTAAAACAACTAAAGACTCTACCTCCTATGATTCCATTGCATTAAGCAATGATTTAAACTCTAACGAGCAAGTCGAGCTAGAGTTATTCAATGACGCATACCTTCAAGATTTTCAACGCAACGATAAAGGGAATTTTGCTCCAGTTGCTGGTGAATTTGTTAGAACAGTTCGATTATCGGCTGAAGAATGGCAGGCTTTGTTAGCCAGTTCGGCAAAACGACAACAAAGACTCGAACAAGCACGTAAACTTGATGTCGAAAAAGAAATCGAGACAAGTCAATAATATAGCTTAAAGTCGATTGTGTAATCTATCCGCTTAATTAGGTTGTTCCTATGGCGATTAAAGCTGTGACTAACGATAAAATGCTTGAAGAAGTTGGTTTAGTCCTCTCGGTTTCAAACCAGCTCGTGACTGTTCAAACACAAAGCCAGTTAGCCTGCAATTCATGTCGGGCCTCTACAGGCTGTGGCAATGGAATAATTGAAAAATATCTTTCCGGTAAAATGTTTGAGTCTGAGGTACACAACAATATCGGTGCAAAAGTCGGTGATAGAGTTGTTATTGCTATTCCTCGAGCGAGCCTTACTAAAGCGTCTTTACTCGTCTATATGGTTCCTATCATTTCTCTAATATTAACTTCAGTTCTTGCCTCCGCAATTGGTTTGTCTGAGAATTTTGTCATCCTTAGCGGATGCGCCGGAATAATGGCGGGGTTGATGCTTACAAAATATTACAATCAGAAATGGTTAAATAGCGAATTATATAGTCCTAGGCTGGTCTCTATTGTTGATTCTCTCGGTGGTAAATTAACGCAATTACGTCGAATTAAATCGATTGAAATCAGCTAAACTAACTTAATTCGTTGCTAGAAATTAATATTTCTTTTAGCGAGTACGTAATCTTATGAGGAATAATCAATGATACAGATGCGGCGCTTTTCTTTAGTCTTAATATTTATGTTGTCGACACTTGTCGAGGGTGTCAATGCAGCAAACAATCTTCCTGATTTTGTAGAACTGGTTGAAAATGCACAACCCAGTGTCGTAAGTATTTCCACTACCATCAAGGTTAGCAGAAGAAACTTGTTTCCTAGGCAGCCGGGAATCAGTCGAGGGCCTAGCGGCTCGGGCTTTCTTATTTCTAAAGACGGCTATGTATTGACTAATAATCATGTCATCGATGGAGTAGAAGAAGTATTTGTTAGGTTACATAATGGTAGAGATGTAGAAGCTGAAATTGTGGGTACCGATGCTGAAACTGATATCGCGTTGTTAAAGGTAAAAGGAAAACAATACAAACCTTTCAAAATAGGAGATATTGAAAATACTAAAGTAGGCTCATGGGTACTTGCCATCGGTGCGCCATTTGGTTATGACCAGACAGTAACCGCTGGAATTATTAGTGCAAAAGGACGAAGTGTTGGCGAACAGTACATTCCTTATGTTCAAACCGATGTGGCAATCAATCCGGGGAATTCCGGCGGTCCACTGATTGATATGAATGGTAAAGTAGTCGGTATTAATTCTAAAATCCTGAGTACTTCTGGTGGTTCAAATGGTCTTTCTTTCTCTATTCCAATAGATTTGGCAATGGATGTAGTTCAACAAATTCGAGACAGTGGAAAAGTCATTAGGGGTTATTTAGGCGTGAACTACCAAGAGGTAGATCGAAGGATGGCAAAGTGGAGTCAGTTGGATTCAACTCAAGGTGCTCTAATTAATGGTGTCGCACAAGACTCACCAGCAATGAAAGCAGGTATCCAAAATGGTGATATTGTCTTAGAAGTTGATAATAGAAGGCTTAAAAATGCCGCCGAATTGCCCTTCATTATTGGTCGGTATAGACCAGGCTCCAAGGCAAACTTCACTATCGTTAGAGAGAAAAAGAGAATTAATTTGGAAGTGTTAATAGGCAGCCGAGATGGTGGAGTCGTTGCGTCAGCAGAACAAACACCCAGTAATCGAGATAATATTGATTGGCTGGGAGCGACTTTCAAAGAATTACCCGAAGAAATAGCCAATAGACAGAATGTTTCTCATGGTGTAATGGTGACCGATATAGAACGCGGCGCTGCATTCGATGCAGGTATTCGAGAAGGGGATATCATCCAATCTATTCAATTGACGACTATCAATAGCCTCACAGAATTCGAAAAAGTTCTACAGGAATTACCTGAGCAAGGGAGCATTCCAATTTTGGTTAACCGGCCTAATGCCGGATCTCAGTATTTAATTCTTGATATGGAATAGTCTCTCGGTATTTTCGGAACAAGGGCCTGCATTTTTGCAGGCTTACTTATTGAAATAGGAAATTCGATTAAAAAGCCATTACCGAACGGGATATTGCAGCATTAATAAAGTCATCGGGATATTTATCCGATACAATTTATATTAAACACAGCGCAATGGTAACTAAATTCAGAAACCCTTTGCTCCTGTGAAGGTTTAGGTTACTGATAAATGAGAGCGTCTTTTGGAGTTTATCGCGCCAAGAGCGCTTGGAATGCATAAAAAGTTGCTTTTTAAGTAGAAAAATCCTACATTATCAGTTAGATAGCTAAATAGAAAAATAACAGCTGCAATTAACTCGAATAAATGGGAATTCTTTTCACATGACAGCAAAAATTGTCTCGATTGCCCAAGCAAAGGGTGGGGTGGGTAAAAGTACTCTCTGTGCTAATTTATCGGTCACATTGTCCCAAACGGGTAAAGTGATGATGATAGATTGTGATCCGCCGCAAAACTCACTTTCTGTCTGGCATCAAGTTCGAGATGATGTCTACATTGAAACAGGCCTTTCTATTGAGAAAGCCAATACACCGGCTCAACTGAATTCATTAATTGAAAAGAACAAATCAAATTTTGACTATATTCTTATTGATGGAGCTCCTCATGTGAATCCTTTGGTAAGAAGCATGCTATTACTGTCCAATTTGGTCTTAGTTCCTCTTGCTCCTTCAAAGGTCGAAATTTGGTCTTTCGCTGCTTTTGAATCGTTGATACATGAAGCCACTAAATATAATAAGTCTCTAAAAACCAAGATTGTTTGGAATCGCGTAAGAAAAAGAGTGAAGTCATCTGATGAAGTGATAGAAACTGTCAGTAAAGACTCAAAACTGTCGGCGCTAAAAAACCAAATTACATTCAGGGTGGCCTATGTCGACTCGTTTGCCGAAGGATGTAGCGTTTACGAGTGGTCTGATCCCGTGGCAAGTGCTGAAATCTGGTCGTTAAGTTCTGCCGTAAAGCGAGTGATCAGTAAACTGGAAAGTGTGAATTCAACGAAATCCGTAGCGGCTCAAAACTTTATTAAAAAAGGCTAGTTTGTGTTTTAGGTGTTATCGACCGCGTCTAGCCGGTTCTTCCTATTGCGTCTTTGCCACGCAAGAAATCCTGTAATAGCTAATGCGATTACCAGTATTCCGACCAAGTCGATTATCCATTTCCCAGCACCTGCGATGATACTTCCACTATGAAGATCCTGGATAAACTTTAGCTGAGTTAATTGGTTCTCAAGGTAACGTGTTTGTAACCCAACAAGTTGGTTTGGTGGCAACTCAATTAAGTCATTTTTAGCTTGGTTAGGAAATAACACTGTATTCGGCTGTTCAATCCAGCGAAATTCATTCTGTTCAAGTGCCCAAACTTTATTCGATGTTGATACGGCAATGGTCTCTTGTTTTGAACCAGAATCTCGCATCGCAAGAGTATATAAACTAAGAGTTTCGACCGGCGTGGGCAAAGAAGAGTTTCGGTTTAAAGATTCCACCAATTCAAATGACTCTGTGTATATATTGAGCTCTTCACTGGTTGCTAAATAGATTAATCCCTCGACCTTTAACAGACTAATTATTGGTGACGTGTTCGTAAGAAGAAGTTGATTTTCACGAAATATCATTTTTCCTATCTGACATACATTTTGATTAGTCGATTGGACTTTAAAACAAATAGTGTCTTGCGGTGGTTTGAATCCGTACCATTTCAGGATCCATTCGCTCTTCACAAACCGTTGGTGTAGCTCTAATTCTTCGGAATGGTTGAGCAAGATGCCGGTTATAGCTAGGTTAACTAAGAAAATAACGATGGCGAAGCCCGTTCTTCGATGCAACATTCGAAACAGGTTCTTGCGCCGTCTTTCTTTTTGTTTTATGTGATAGGCGTTCATTCTTTAAATAAACAGACTTTATTGATTATTTTGATAGGGCTATAGTATGCAGAAATAGTGCTACGCGCGCTATTTTTTTCATCGCATTTACTGACATCGTCGCGCCAGTAATGCCATCAATGGATTGATTGAGTCTACCAGCACCTGATACTGAAACCTGGTTGAATTGTTCGGTAAAGGCATGCATATGTATCTCGTATCCGCGACTTTCTCTAAATTCTAGCACGCGGATGAGTTGAATTTGGTTTTCTTTTATACTAATTGCAAAGCTGATCGGTCGTTCTTTTCCTATTTCATCTAAAAACCAAATGGTCGATTCTATCGGTTGGTTAGTTGATATCTTGTACCTAAGTCTTAATTTTGGGTAAGGGTGAGATAATATGTTCTTGAGCTCTGCTTGTATAGATTTGTCCAGCCAAAGTGTTTTGGTCTTCCAAACGGGGTTTTCTAGTGATTGGGAAGTTAAGCTGACAAAGGAATCTTGGGACAGATAAGATTTCGCGATAAGGCCAAAGGGCAAAAGCGCAAAAATGCACACCGTCATAAAACGGCATGCATTATTGGTTAGGTTATTTGACAACAATCTGATTACTAAACTCCTTGCTCGAAAGGAACTTGCTTAGAACTGGTACCCAACACCTAAGTTGAACCCACTACCGTCCTGTGCTCCAGTGCGGTTTTCAATGTCTAACTTGAATACTACGTTTTCGTGAGGCCAATAGTTTATGCCAATATTAGTTTGTTTCTTCTCCGTATCGGCAGAGTCTCCAGCATTATTATCCCATGCATTGTACCGAGCAAACAAACCAAAGTTCTCATTAATTTTATAGCTAGGCTCAATGTAGAATCCTTCTTGACTATCTCGGCCTATTACTTCAGCTTCTACGCCATCGATATCCCATGCAGCATATAATGCTCTAAGACCAAAGTTTCCGCTGTTGTAAACTGCGTGTGCGGTAATCAAATTAGCATCGGCACCTAAAGCTCCCTGAGTGACATCTGATTGAACTTGATAAGAAGCCGCTAGCTCTAAACCTGGAACTGCCGTGTATTTTACTCGCGCAGTATAAGCAAGGCTATCAGCATTTGCTTTGGCTACTTTCTGCCGGCCACTCCTGATTAAAAATGATTTACTACCATCAGTTGGTACACTGAGGCCTGAATGGATTGCAAAATCTGCAGATAAGCCGTCGGATAGCTGTGTGTTGAACCCAGCGCCGGCTTCCCACCAGGTCGCAGGAATGATGTTCTTTTCAACTGGATTTCTTTCAACACCATAAAAGGTTGGAGGCTCATGAGTTTCGTTCATGATGCCGACCGGAATAAGGAAAAGACCCGCTTTCATTCTAGTGTCGTCGCTTAGATCCATTTCAATGTAAGCCTGTTCTAGTTCTACTTCACCTGGCTTACCGTCACCCGCTAACGAGTGTTCTACTTCAAGCTCAGAGAAAAAACGAATTGAATCTGTAAACTCATGGCCAAAAAATAGTACAAAGCGGTGAAAATCGATGCTCTCACTGTCTTCGATGTTGTTGTAGTGTAACTCGCCATATCCACCAATTGTTGTATTACTGGCAGATTTAGTGCTAAGAGATTCCTCAATTGCTGTAACGCTACTCTCGACTTTTTGGTCAGTTTCTTTCACTTTCTCGTCAGTTTTACCCAATTGCTTTTGAAGCGCTTCTATTTGAGATTGCTGCTTCGTTAGCATATCCATTAATTCTTGAGTCGTTGGCTCAGCGGCATATACCGTTGAAGTAGATAATATGCTCGCAACAGCGAGTGCAATAGCCTTGTTTTTCATTGTTTTGTCCTTGGAAGGTAAATCAGGTGTTCAAGATGGCGAGACTATAAATGAGATTTTTAGGTAATGCAAATCGTTCGTATTAAATTATGAGAATAAGTATGATTTAGATAAAGATTAACGTATTGAGCAGCCTATTCGTTAGGGTTAGAAGTTAACCAACGGTCTATTACTTTATAGTCTTTATAAAAAAGCGGGCAGGATTAATCGAATCGGACAGTGATTTCGTCAGTGGAGATATTTGATTGCTAATTAAACTGGCCACATGTTCTGAGCAAAGCAAAGAATAAAGCAAGCCATGAGAACCATAGCCGGTATTTAACCAAAGTCCCGGTTTGTTATAACTTGAGATGCTAGAAGATAGAATTCGCTTTTGTCCGAACTGGTAAAATTCATCGTTTAATTTCGCTGGGGAATAAGCTGCTCCAACGATCGGAAGTCTATCTTGTGAATGAAGACGATAACCCACTGTGCCTTTTAATGGGATCTGGTTGATGTGGTCGAATATTGAGTCAGTAATCCCGAGTTCTAATAGGAAGTCTTGAGTTTTTGAAAGGATGTCTTGTTGACTACAGGCATTCAGATTGTCCTCCTCAAACTCTTCAAAACTAGCACCAATATGGACAGAACCATCCCCCTTTGGAACTAAATATACCTGTTCGCAAATTGTTCCTGGTAAGTTCTTGTCCAGTTCCGTACCTTGAATGTGGCAAGTCTGTCCGCGGGTCGTATTAGTGGCTAGGTCATTAAAGCGTTCAAATAGAGTACTTTTTGCGCCTCCACAATATGCGATATGTTGATATTGGCGTTGTTGTTTTCCTGTGGTCAGCTTCCATGTGTTATTTTTAAATTCACACCCGTCAATATTTTTCGCCATTATTATTTGAGAGGTACTTTTGTTTTTGCCCATTCCTGCTAAATCCAAATATAACTGACATAACTCTTTAATATTGAGTGCGCCAGCATGGGGATAGTGAATAGCTCGACTATTGTTGAATTGATTGGAATCATTTTTAATCCATGATTCTAAATTCAACGCTGATGCTAGCTCTAACAATTGATTTGCTACAGATTCACTAGAAAGAAATCGAGTCAGTCCACTAGAGAGAGAGAGCCCTGTCGATTGTTGGTCAGACAATCCGTTCAAAAAGCGCAGCAATGTTTGATAAGCAAGCCAGCTAAACTGACTAGAATAGTTCATATCAGTCGTTATCTGAGGATGGAATATTCCTGCGGCAGCGCCAGAAGCACCGCTAGCAATTTGAGAGTTTTTTTCATATAGGTCACAGTGAATATTCCTTTTAGAGAGACTGTAAGCCAAAGAGCAACCAGCAATTCCTGCACCAATAATCGCCACGGTGGAACTCGTCTCGCGTTGGTCATCTATTTTGTTTTCGAAATTAAACCAAGGTTTATCATGTTTAATATTAATAAATCTTGCGTTGGGTATCTTAGCGCTTGATGATGTTTTGAATATGCCGGTCAACATTTCTCGCTTACTGCCAAACCCCTTTCTTTTACTAATAAGAAAACCTGCGTCCTTTAATGGATTCTTTACCACTCCCGCAACACTATAAGTCGCGAGTCGAGTGCTAATTTTTGAGAGTTTAGCAATGGCTTGAGCAACGCTTTCTCCCCACATGCTTTGATTCTTAGATGGAGCAAACCCATCTAGAAACCAATGATCAATATTTAGTTGCGGTTTTCTAGCTTGAAATTCTGAGTTAAGGTCGCGTAATGCGTCTTCTATTGGCATAAAGAAGAGAGTTAGTGTTAGATTGTTTTTAGAAAATGATAGTTGATGACGACCGTAAGTTGTTGATGGGTAGTTATCGATTAATGGAGTCGAAAAATCCTTAAACTCGGGCCATAAAGATAACGTTTTTTCTAAATCTGAGATCGAGAAAGGTCGTTTTTCGATAGAGAGATAATGGAGGTGAGGAGCTTCTTTAGAAATGGCATTGACTGAATCCCTATCTTTCGCTCCTTGTTCATGCTTGATATTTGATTGGGCAATGCTATTAACATGGGCTTGCCAATGTTTCGCAGTGTTTAGAAAGTTCAGTCCACAACCAAAACCTAGCTCTGCGATATAATGGGTCGCTTGTTTTTTGTTGCGCCAATCTTCGAGTAGGTGATTACCCTCTATGAAAACGTGGGTTGATTCTGCGACAGCACCGTCGCTAGAAAAATAAATGTCGTTAAATTCTAAACTAAAAGGTAAGCCATCACGCCATTCCAGAGCAGCTGGTGACACCGTCGCGAATTTCTTTAGTTGAGCGCTGGACATGTTGTTTAATTATAAAATACGCGGTTAAATTAACCTCTCACTAGATTCAAGAACTCTGCACGAGTGGCAGGTTTAGAACGAAAGTTGCCGAGCATCACAGATGTAATCATCGATGAATTTTGTTTTTCAACACCACGCATCATCATGCACATGTGTTTCGCTTCAATCACCACGCCAACACCTGAAGCGCCAGTCACTTGCATAATTGCTTCGGCAATTTGTTTGGTCATATTTTCTTGGATTTGTAGCCTACGAGCAAACATATCGACAATTCGCGCAATCTTAGAGAGTCCGATAACTTTGCCGGTGGGGAGATAAGCAACATGACACTTACCTATAAAAGGCAACATGTGGTGTTCGCACAAAGAATAAAGCTCAATGTCTCTAACAATTACCATTTCATCATTATCTGATTCAAAGATGGCATCGTTAACCACTTCATTCAATGATTGATTGTAGCCTCGTGTTAAGAATTGCATCGCCTTGGCCGCTCGGGTCGGCGTATCAGTGAGACCATCACGATCAAGATCTTCACCGAGTTCAGTTAAAATATCGGTGTAATGCTGGGATAGCTTTTCTGTAGATTGATTGTCACTCATATCGATTTCCAAAAAGGTCGTAAGTTGTTACACAAGCTTCTAATGGCGAGTATTGTAATTCACTGGATGCAATCAACCAAGTAAAAATGAAGGTTGAACGAGCCGGATGGAATCGACCTAGTGTATTTTAGATTAGCTTCAGAGTTAACCGAATGCCAGCCAAATACCGACCAAAATCATAAGAGTGCCGGATATTTGATTAAGACGCTTAAGTTGGTTGCCGTGTTGCAGCAGCCGTCGAAGTGATTTTCCTCCGGTTGCATACAACATCATAAATAAGGTTTCTGAGAGTAGTATAATAATTATTAGTAGGCTTAATTGTGGGACTAAAGGAAGTTCGGTATTGATAAAAGGAGGTAACAAAGAAACGGTAAATGCCCAGCCTTTGGGGTTGGCTATTGCGGTAACAAATCCTTGAGTCGCTAATTCCAAAGCAGTGATGTTGGAATGATTATTATCATCCGAAGTGATAGCCATTTTTCCTTTGGCTTGCCACAATTGAAACCCCACGTAAGCCAAATACGCTCCGCCGGCATACTTTAAGATTGCGAACACTTGAGGGTAATTGAGCATGACACTGGCGACGCCGATTACCGCAAGAATGGAAACCAGAGCGACACCTATTAATTCTCCGGCCATCATCCAAAGGGTGCGGCGAATACCAATTGTCATGCCAAGGGTCATAGCTAAAGTCATGCACATGCCTGGTGTGGCAGAAACGAATAGAAAGGTCGGTATAAATATGGCTAAAAGGGTGTAATCGATCATCGAAAGTTCAAGTGTCCATAATCTATTGTTCGAGCTTAATGGCGAATTGCTCGGCTGCACACATACAGATCGCTTCAATTTGAGAAGTATCTGTGTAAATACCGTCGATTAATAATTTGGCAATGCCATGCATAGTGCCCCAAATAACTTGCGAAAGTCTCAAAGAATTAGCATTGGCATCGAGCAATCCATTGGCTTGCCATTGTTTAGTTAAGTCCAGTTGATATTGAAAAGTGGGGTAAGCGGCATTCTTAAGTGAATCATTGTCGATTTGATTCTTCCAAATCGTTCGGCCAAACATCAGCTCGTAGATTTCGGGGTTCTTTTGAGCAAACCGCACATAATTGAGCATATAAGATAAGAGCTGATTATCTTCTTCATTAGTGATTTGGCTTTGGTCGACAACGGTGTTTTTTCTTTGCTGAAAACCTTGCTCAGCAATCGCACAGAGCAATTCGTTCTTATCTTTGAAATGGTGGTAAGGAGCCATACGAGAAACGCCAACTTCTGTCGCCAATTTACGCAGGGAAAGCGCTTCGATCCCTTGCGATTTAATCGTTTCAGTGGCGGCCTCAAGAAGCTTCTGCCTCAGATCGCCATGATGATAATTTGATTTTGAAGGGCTGTCGGACATTAAGGCTTTACCACTAATACAACGATTTGATTGTCAGACGCTAATTTAACAAGTGTTGTCCGATAGATCAATCTTGACAGTGTCAACTTAGAGAGGTAATCTACTATCTAGACGGCGTCCAGATGGTAGGGGTGGAACTTAATTAGGTGTGATTCTGTCAATAAACGATTCTAAGAGACTCTGCACCTATGAAATTATGCATCTAAGAAATCAGTTTATGTTTCCTGTTAATAAAGTTCGACTCCTATTGTTATGGCAGATTTATCAATGAGTAAATCATAGGTCATAACACGCCTTCCTTAAAGTTGATTAGCTAGTCGCTACCGGATAATACAAAGCACTAAACAAAATTAAAACAAACCAACAGGATTAGTTATTATGTCAAAGCAAGCCTACTCAAACCTTTTTGAACCTTTAGACCTTGGATTCACCACCATTAAGAATCGCGTGTTAATGGGCTCAATGCACACTGGACTTGAGGAAGCGAAAGATGGTCATAAACGTATGGCGGCATTCTTTGGAGAGCGGGCTAAAGGGGGAGTTGGTTTAATCGTCACCGGTGGATTTGGACCAAATGAGCGTGCCGCAACACACGAGCATACTAAGTTACTTAAATCTGAGACTGATATCAGTAATCACCGCGAAATTACTGATCAAGTGCATCAGTACGGTTCCAAGATATGTATGCAAATCTTGCATACAGGTCGTTATGCCTATAACCCAAATCCGATTGCGCCGTCAGCTATTCAAGCACCCATTAATCCTAATAAACCGAAAGCGGCAACAGCTGAAGAGTTAGAACAACAAATCCTTGACTTTATTAGCTTATCCTTACAAGCGCAGAAAGCCGGTTATGATGGTGTTGAAATTATGGGCTCAGAAGGTTATTTTTTAAATGAGTTCTTAGTTGTTCGGACGAACCAACGGGATGATGAGTGGGGTGGTAGTTACCAAAACAGAATGAGGTTTCCCGTTGAGGTTGTTCGCAGGGTCAGGGAAGCTGTCGGAGATAAATTTATCATTATCTTTCGATTGTCGATGATGGACCTGGTCGAAGGCGGCAGTAGTTTTGATGAAGTGGTCATGCTCGGTAAAGCGATTGAAAAAGCGGGCGCATCAATTATTAATACTGGGATTGGCTGGCACGAAGCTCGAATTCCAACGATCGCAACCAAAGTACCCAGAGCGGCATTCACTTGGGTGACTGCGAAATTCAGAGAACATTTTTCTATTCCCGTGATTACTTCTAATCGCATTAATACCCCAGAAGTTGCTGAAGCAGTTTTAGCCAGAGGCGACGCCGATATGGTTTCAATGGCACGGCCTTTCCTGGCTGATCCAGACTTTGTGGTGAAGGCAGAAACTGGCAGAAGTGATGAAATCAATACATGTATCGGTTGTAATCAAGCCTGTCTCGATCATGTTTTTGTCGGCAAGACGACTAGCTGTCTAGTTAATCCGCGCGCTTGTCATGAAACCATGTTAACGATTAAGAAAGCCGACACAATCAAATCAATTGCAGTGGTTGGTGCAGGACCTGCAGGATTGTCTGCCGCTGTAACCGCTGCGCAGCGAGGGCACTTGGTCACTTTGTTTGATAAAGCAGATGAGATTGGCGGACAGTTCAACATTGCCAAGCAAGTACCGGGCAAAGAAGAGTTT
>JAHRVB010000051.1 GCA_019090895.1 Kangiellaceae bacterium | reverse complement strand
TTAAATCGTAAAATAATAACCTCCATGACAACCAGGAGAATTTAAATTGAGTAAATTAAACAAACGCAATCCGCTTGCGAAAGCGGTCCGTAGTGCTTTGCTAGTGAGTGCTGCAATGGCGGTGTCATTGCCATCTGTAGTATACGCAGAAGAAGCAACAGAAGAAGAAGAAGACACTAATCGTGTCACTATTACCGGTTCACGTATCAAGAGAACTGATATTGAAACTGCAAGTCCAGTAACGATACTTACACGTGCTGACTTAGAGTTGAGTGGCTTAACTGATGTCGGGGACCTTCTTCAAAGCATCCCTTCAATGTCAGGTTCTCCAATCGGAACAACTACCAATAATGGCGGTAACGGTGCAGTACTTATCGATTTACGCGGCATGGGTACAGCAAGAACTTTAACGCTCGTTAATGGTAAACGTGTCGTTGATGGCGGTGACTATCAAGCGATTCCTTCAGCGATGATTGAAAATGTTGAAATACTAAAAGATGGTGCTTCTGCAATATATGGAGCAGATGCTGTAGCTGGTGTTGTAAACATTATCACTCGTAAAGATTTTAGTGGTGTAGAGTTAAGTGCTCAAACAGCAAACTGGAATAACACCGATGGTGGAGGCCAAGATTCATTCTCTATTATTGCTGGACAAGATTTTGACCGAGGAAACTTTGTATTTGGCGCTGAATTCGTTACTCAAGAAGAAGCCTTCCAACGTGATACACCTTGGGATTTCATGCAAGACTCTTATTACATCTATCCTGATGGCTGTGAAGCACAAGTTGCAGACGCTTACGATGGAACTGCACAAGGTGGTTGTTATCCGATAGGTTCGTCAAGAATTCCAGAAAGTCGTTTACCGTTTTATAGTCAAGGATTATTCCTTGTTGGAACGCCAGCAACTACTCCTAATGAAGTTGGACTAATGGAAGCCCATGACGGTCGAACATATAATTACGCACCAGTTAACTATATGCAGACTCCTTATGAAAGAACTAACATCTTTGCTGAGTCTAACTTTGAGCTAACCGATACAATTAACTTTAGTGCAGAGTTTCGAGCTAATCAACGTAGTTCAGCGCAGCAACTCGCTCCATTACCATTTACTGGCGGCGACCCAATGTTTAATGGTTTTTATGATGATCCAAGTATAGATGCAGATACTGGTTTACCTGTTGGAACTGTGGCGTTTACTGGTATCTCACAAGATAACTATTATTTACGTCGTGCGGTAGATGCATATAATGCAGCGAATGGAACGGCATTGGTCTATGAGCCCGTCATTAATCCTCGCCGTCGTATGATTGAAACAAATCGACGTTTTGAGCAAGAAGTTACACAATACCAGTGGAACATGGCACTAGACGGAGAAATCAATGATGACATGAGTTGGGATGTTGCCTACGGTCAAGGACATCGTAGTGTCACAAGTCAAGATTTTGGACAGTTTGCTGGTTCTCGTTTGTTTAATGCATTGGGACCTTCTGCTGATTTAGATGGTGATGGATCCCCTGAGTGTTACGCAGATATCACAAATCCCGATACACTAATCGCTGGATGTGTACCATTAAACTTATTTGGTGGTGGTTCTGTTGATGCAGGTGGTAATCCAGTTGTAACGACATTAACTCAAGAAATGCTTGATTATGTATCTCTAGATACTGTTGATGTAAATAATTCGGATCAAACAACTTTAAGTGCAAACTTAACCGGTATAGCATTCGAATTACCGGGTGGAGAATTTGGTTGGTCTGTCGGTTACTCATACTGGAAACAAGAACTAGCAAACATTCTTGATTCAGCTAAGACGATTGGTGCCGTAACAGGAAATGTTGGAGCTAGTACATTTGGTTCACTTAGTAACAGCGCTTATTATGGCGAATTTTATGCACCTGTTTTAGAGAGCTTGGTTTTAAAAGGTGGTGTACGTTTTGATGATTGGGATCAATTTGGTTCTGATACTACTTATCAAGTAGGTGTTGAATATACACCATTAGAAGAGTTAAAACTTCGAGCAACATACGGTACAGTATTCCGTGCACCTACTATCGGTGATTTGTTTGGTGGGCAGGTAGATAGTTTCCCAACTTACACTGATCCTTGTGACCCTACTCAACCAGCTAATAACGGCAGCGCTGCGGTTGGTTGTGCTTCGGACAGTACACAGCTTGATAGCCAAGTAAATGCGAAAGTTGGTGGTAACCCATTCCTAGAGGCTGAACATGGCGACACGTTTACTGCAGGTGTTGTTTGGAATCCAGAATTTGGTGAGCACCAATTTACAGTTATTGCTGATTACTGGAAAATCAATTTAGAAGACGGAATTGGTTCTTTGGGTGTTCAGACTACGCTTAACCAGTGTTATCAAGAGCAAGTTGCGGGCGCATGTGCATTGATCACTCGTGATTCAAATTATGCAATCACAAGTATCATTGATGCTCAATTAAACGTAGCTACTGAAACAGCTGCTGGTGTAGATTTTGAGTTCAAATGGAACTACCCATCAGAAATCGGTCAACTAAGTGCATCTGTTCTTTGGACTCACTTGCTAGAACGTGAACAAGAGCAGTTTGAAGGCGCTGGTATTTCTGATTTTGTTGGCAGATTTGAAGGTGCTTCTTTTGCTGAAGACAAAGCGAACATCTCTTTTCAGTGGACGCTGGATAACATCTCTATTAGCTATCTTGGTGAATACATCAGTGGGCTAGAGAGTGATATTTGGTTCTCTGATTACCAACAGCAAACTGATTCGTATTTGTATCACGATTTAGTCGGTAGTTATTCATTTGGTGGAGATACTAACTTAGTTCTTTCTGGTGGTATTACTAATATTACTGATGAAGAGCCTCCTTTCATTGATATTGGCTTTAATGGTAAAACTGATCCTTCAACATATCGTATGTTTGGTCAGGGTTATTATATGCGTCTAAAATGGACTTTTTAGAATTTTAGATAATTCTTAGATGCATAAAAAAAGGCCGCTTTAGCGGCCTTTTTTATTACTTAAAATTATATTTAACAAATTTAGAAACGATTCGTCTAAAGTTTAAATATACTCTTAATTGGAGACAAACCAACCTGTAAGAGATAAACGAGGTTCAACAGCAAACGGAGTCACATAGGTAACAGCATGAACATGCGATACTTCAAACAGTGACAGAACATTAAACTTAGGTGACCAAGCATCCCGCGGTGTTCCATTCTGTTCGTAAAATTGCAGTAGACCACCCCAATCAGGGTGCCAATTTTTGGTCAATCCAAGAACAAATGCATATTTTCTTTTACCATTCGGTACTATATCTAAATGCCGAGTTAAAAAGTGACCTTTTGTATATCGCGTAAACTGAGGTTCTGCACCCACAATACTATTGTCACCGGTTATTTCTTTTATTAATTTAACAACCTCACTACTACTAAAATACTCGAACACTTCATGTGCAAAATTTAATTCTGTATCTCCAATGTCGAGAGGTGTTCTATTTGCTCTGCTTTGTAGATAACCTTCATAAAGAAAACCGACTCCCTTCGCTGCTGCTTCCGATATTTTCTTAAATGTTTCTTGTGCTTCTTTCTTACCCATTGAAACTATTTCATGTTTGGTTTTACTCTGATACTTCTCATCAAGCACATAATGGGTACTGAAAGGAATGCTAGTTTTACAAGCGTTATGAATTCGTTCTGCTACTTCTGTATCGAAAAATTTTTCGACAGCGATCCTCTTGTCAAAAGAAAATAGTTCACTTAAAGTAGTTTTATCATGATTTTTGTTGAGCATTTGTGTTCCTATATGCCAAAAACTACACGGTTAAAAGTTTGGTTAAATTAGAGACCTAATGTGATGGAACCAAGTATTACTGTTTATTTGCAATAAGGACCCATGCTAAAGGTGATTTCTGATTGGGAGCGAAGAATTTATCAGCGATTTCTAATACAAATCCCTCCTTCTCTAGTTCATCTTTGATGGTCTCGAAATTGACTATTGTGAGACTCGATTTAACCATCGATTTCATTCGTTCCAAATAGTCGGGGAGTTCATTTTCCATCGACTCAAGCCAAGCAAATACATCATCAGGATTGTAGTGTTGTATTTTCTTATGTATTTTGTCTACATCGTTGTATAAGCGCGAGACGGTATCTCCAGCGATGTGTAGGCCATACTCTGTCATAATTGATTCTAATTCCTTAATTGCTGGCGCTAATTCTCGAGCTGCACTTTCATAGGCTGAACGATCTGCACCTTGCATTGCTGCGAATCCGTTTTTAAATAACCTCAATGCCAATGGTACAAATCGAGAGTTAATGACTGAGTTTATGGCGTTTTTATTTTGCTCGCATTCTTGATGAATACTGCCATCTCTTATGTGAAATAACAGACCCAATTTCCCTCCCTTTGTCACGAGTCTACTTGTTTCGAGAATAGCTGAAAGGCCCGCGTACTCCACTCCAAACTGACTAGTTACTATGTCGTAACTTTCAGTATCCAGTGCGATGTTATTGGCATCGGAAACAATACCTTTTACAAAAGGAAACTTTTGTTTAAGGTTTTTTATCGCTGCCGCTGAGATATCAAGAGCACTTAATTGGATTTTGTCGTGGTTGAAAAATTGAGAGGCGCACTCTATGACTGAACCATTACCGCATGCGATATCGATAAGCTTTAATACGCTCTCATCTTGGTTGCAAAGACCAAAAAAATACTGCCAAAAGGCAGGAATAGCCGGATGATTAACTCCGTCACTAGAAAATGCATCAGTAGAAGATGCACCTCTCCAATAAGTGTCCCAACTTTCTACTGTTGAAGTATCGTTCGATGGAGTATTTTGCATGAGTAACAGCTATTTATTCAAAATTCGATTATATCAGCCACAAGGCTATTTTAAAACTGACCTATAAATGAGTGCCAGTTTTGCGCTTGTATAATCGTTGTCCAATGCAGATTCGAAAATAGGTTTAAGTATTTCTTACCTCGATAGCAAACGTCGAAGTCTATTAATGCTTTTGAGTAAAATTACTGTAATAATACTCGTAACCATTATTTAGTTACCGTTTATAAGGTTCGAAAAATCAACATGAATATTACTCAGATGAGCCAAATGGCCAGAAAAGCAGTAAGGGATCAAGATTGGCAAACCGTAGCCGCATTTTCTCGGACTATTATCAAAGAGGATCGAGAGAGCGCAGAAGGTTTTTTCTTGCAGGGCTTGGTTGAACGTGTATCAAGAAGCCCTATTAAGGCCGCACAAGCATTTGAACGCGCTTTGAAGCTGGATGAAAGTCGGTATGATGCAGCTGTTGAGTTGGCAAACCAATACTCTATAGCAAGGCGGAATGCAGAAGCTGCTGAGTTGCTTATTAAATATGAAGATAAATTGTCTAACAGCCCTATGTATTTGGACTTGGCTGGCACTGTATATACCGATATTGGAATGCCACAGAAGGCATGGCCTTTATATAATAAAGCACATAAATTACAACCAGGTGTTGATCTTTTTCAAGCCAATTTAGCCGCTTGTGGTGTATTCCTGGGAAAAATTGAGGAGTCGAAAAAACTATATCAATCACTGCTTAATCGATTTCCGAATCATCAAAGAAATCACTATCAGCTGGCTCGGCTTGGAAGAGCAAAAGATCAGATCCATATCAATGCGATGAAGGATATCTTATCTAAATCAAATGCTTCTGAAGACAAAAATATTTTTATGCACTATGCACTAGGTAAGGAATTAGAAGACCTAGAAAACTGGCAAGAATCATTCAAGTATTATAAGAAAGGTGGAGATGCCGTTTGCTCAGTAGCAAAATATAACATTGAGGATGACATCACTCTTATTGATAAAATCATAGAGATTTGCGATGAAAGCTGGCTAAAGCAACCGTCAAATAAATCCACTGATTCTAATAAGACGAAAACGCCTATTTTTATCGTTGGCTTGCCTCGTACAGGAACTACGCTCACTGAACGGATAGTATCCAGTCATTCGAAGGTTGAAACAGTCGGGGAAACACAGTTCTTACAAATGGTTCTGCGTAAAGAAAGTAACATTCAAAGCGTTGAAAATATGAATGCAGAAATGATTGAGGCTCTCGCGCAGATTGACCCGGACAAGATTGCGAGTGGATATTTGGAGAGCGTAAGTTATAGGCTTGGTGATGAGACGTTTTTTATCGACAAACTTCCTTTTAATTTTCTATTTCTTGGCTTTATAGCAAAAGCCTGGCCAAACGCGCGCATTATTCATCTCGGTAGAAATCCGATGGATGCTTGTTTTTCAATGTTTAAGCAGGTTTTCACTTGGGCTTACAAATTTTCATATTCACTTGAAAGCTTAGGGCAATATTATGTTGCTTATAATCGCTTGAGAAACCACTGGCGAGACGTTCTTAAAGACCGTTTGATTGAAGTTGAATATGAGACACTTGTGTCTGATACTGAAAATGAAACACGTTTATTGCTAGACAAGCTTGGATTAGATTTCGAAGGTGCTTGTTTAGATTTTGACAAAAATACCGCACCTAGTGCGACAGCTAGTTCAGTTCAAATCCGTGAAAAAACACACAGCCGGTCGATTAATAAATGGCAACGATTTAGTGAAGAGCTGCAGCCATTGAAGGAACATCTGGAAAACGCGGGTATTAAACTTGACTAGAACAATTATAAATAGCTTGTTGTATGATTTTTACTGGAAGGACCTTTTAGGTGAATGCTAATTTGGCCCAGTTGAGTCACCAAGCTAGAATTGCCGTGCAAAAAAGAGACTGGCGAAGAGTCGGTTTATTTGCTCAAGAGATTCAACATCAGTATAACGAAGAACCTGAGGGGCATTTTCTGTCGGGGTTGGTTCACAAGAACGCTCGGCGAGTAGATTTAGCCGTAAAGGCATTTTCTCATGCGCTTAGTCTTGAGACTTCGCGCTATGATGCTGCCATAGAATTATCCAATTCTTATTTGATATTATTACGTCATAATGAAGCGTTTGAGCTAATCGATAAATATGAGAAATACTTAAATAACAGCCCTCTTTATCTGGATATGACTGCTCGTATTTTATCGGCACTTGGTCTGCACCAGAGAGCTTGGTCGTTATATAAACAGGCAAATGAACTTCAGCCAGATATTGATGTGTTCCGAGCAAATCTAGCTGCAAACAGTGTGCTCTTGGGAAAAGCGAAAGAAGCTAAAGACTTATATCAAGCTTTACTTAGCAAGTACCCTCAGCATCAACAATACCATTACGAACTATCCAAACTTGCGAAAGCAAAAGATCACGAACACATAGAGCAGATGCAAGAAGTCCTAGAGGATACAAAGTATCCTCCGAACAAAAACATATTCATGTATTACGCAATCGGCAAAGAATTAGAAGATTTGGGTCAATGGAAAGAGTCTTTTCAGTTATACGAAAAAGCGGGTAATGCGGTGCTGAGTACTGCGAACTACGATGTCGCTAACGATATTAAAGTCATCGAAAAGATTAAGAGTATTTGTACTCAAGATTGGATTGAGCCAAGCACAAATCAACTAAATACTAAAGAAGGGACAAAAACTCCGATATTCATCGTAGGGCTACCACGAACAGGAACCACTTTAACGGAACGGATCATATCGAACCATTCGCAGGTGGAAAGTGCCGACGAAACATTCTTTATGCAATTGGCTATTCGCCATGCATCTGGCGTGGGTGGGATTAATGAAGTAACTGAATCAATTATTGAGAGCGCCTCTATCGCAGATATTAATCTAATAGCAGAAAAGTATATGGTCTCTGTGGAATATCGGCTGACTAACAAACCGCTCTTTATCGATAAGTTTCCTTATAATTTCTTATATCTTGGTTTCATTGCCAAAGCTTTTCCGAATGCAAAAATAGTCTATCTTAGACGGAACCCGATGGACGCATGCTTTGCAATGTTTAAACAATCATTTTTCAAATTCGCATATTCTTTAGATAATCTAGGTCGATATTACGTTGCGCAAGACCATTTGCGAAAACACTGGCAGACAATTTTGGGCGATCGAATAATAGAGCTAGACTATGAGTCTTTAGTTGCAGACCAAGAGGTTAATACACGGACGGTTTTGGAGAAACTCGGACTTGAATTCGAACAAAGCTGTTTGGAATTTGAAAAGAACCCTGCATCAAGTGCGACAGCAAGCACTTTGCAGGTACGAGAGAAAGTTCATACAAGGTCGGTAGGGAAGTGGAAGTATTTTCATGATGAACTACAACCATTAAAAAACTACCTCGAAGCTGCTGGCATCGATATAGAGCGCTGATCTTTATAGATCGGCTTCTTAGTTTTCTTTCTCAGAAGTTAACACTAGCTAGTTTGAAAGTCATAAGTTTGTTTTCTGACTGTTTTTGAATTGAACTACGAATAATTTCGTTGAAGCGGGTAAAATCGCCAAAATTTGTGCCATCTAACTGGTGTTTCTTTCTCTAAAAATGATATTTTTGACAGAAAAATTCAAATCAAAATTGTAAAAGTGACACAGCGCCTTTCACTTCAAAAGTTTCGCAATTCATATCGCTAAATCAGGCAGTTACACCTAACTACTTGAAATTGCAAGTAAACGCATTTAAATCCGAACAAAATCTATTAGTTATCAAACACTATTCTGTAGACGTAACAAATTATCAAAAACCGATTATTATCGTTCTATCCGGTTCATAAGTAAAGATCATAAACGTGTTCATATTCACATTTCTTAAGCTTCCATTCATTATTTCATTCAGGATATCATTTGGGTTGATAGTACATGCTTATTAGGCGGCTCGCGGCTGCTGATTAAGTCCTAATAGAAAGTTTGCAGGATTGCTCGAATATAACGAGTAGCTAAGCAAAAAACTAACACGTCCTCTATGACAAACTGGGAGAAGACAATTGAATAATTTAAATAAGCGCAGCCCTATCGCGGTTGCTATTCGAGCTGCTTTGTTCGCAACTGCGACAATTTCGGCGGTATCAGCGCCTACTGTTTATGCAGCAGAACAAGACGAAGAAGCTACGGAACAAAATAGAGTCATAGTAACAGGCTCTCGTATTCGGCGTGAAGGATTTGAGTCTCCTTCTCCAGTAACTGTTATTAATGCAGAGCAGATTGAGCGTTCTGGTGTTTCTGCACTAGGAGATATACTTGCTAATCTTCCGCAACTTGATTCTACATTCACATCTCAAAATTCAGGTAGCAGCATTGGTACTTCGGGTGTCGGCTTGCTAGATTTAAGAGGGTTAGGTACTGCTAGAACTCTTGTTTTGATTGATGGTCGCCGTCATGTTGCGGGTTCATCTGGTTCAGGTTCCGTTGATGTAAATAGTATTCCAGCAATTATGATTGAAAGAGTTGAAATCATCACTGGCGCTAACGCAGCAGTGTATGGAGCTGATGCGGTAACAGGTGTTGTCAATTTCATAATGAAGAAAGACATTGAAGGAAGTGAAATACGCGTTTATTCCGGTACTGCAAATGATAGTGGGTTTGAACGCCACGGAGCGAGCTTTTTAGCGGGAACTAATTTCTCTGATAATAAAGGTCATGTGACTTTCGCTGTTTCATACGATAACCAAGACGAGTTGACAGCAGCAGAACGGGGTGGTCGCTTTACAGAAAAGTGGGGCACTGTTCCTAATCCATTAGATGGCGATACTATTGTTGATGGTATTCAAATTGATGATGGTATTCCAGATAGAATTACTGTTCCTAATCAAGGACATTACTTAATTTCTGACGCAGGAACGATTCCTGGCATAAATGGTCGCTTCAACTCAGACGGTACATATTCATTACTGGACTTGAATAATGTCGAATATGTTGACGGAATTAGGTGTGCTGGCCAAGGCTGTACACCATTAGACCTTTCGACTTTTAATGACCTTCAAGTTGGTTTTTCTCGATTTTCGGTCGATGCCAATTTCCGTTATAACTTGACGGATGAAACAGAACTATACGTTGATACTCGATTTGCGTCAGTCGAATCTAATCAGCAAGGTCAGCCATCGTTTGATTTTGGTGTACCTATTTCAATTGCTGCTGATAATGCCTATATCGACCCAACAGTTTCTGCTTTGACTGGTGGTACAGGATTTAGCTTGAGAAGATTCCATACCGATTTCGGTCGACGAATGGAAGTTGATGAACGTGATACATTCCGAATTGTTGTTGGTGCTCAGGGATTCATTAATGAAGATTGGGAATGGGATGCATACGTTAATTATGGTAGTACAAACATTGTACGTAAGAACTTTAACAACCGAATAGATGAAAGGTTTTTTAATGCTACAGACGCAGTAAGATTAAGCCAAGGCGACATCGATGCTATTGCTGCATCTGCAGCTCCGTCTCGAGATGAATTAGCTTCAGTTAGTGTCGGAGATGTGGTTTGTCGTTCTGTGTTACAAGAAGCGCTCACCGCAGGTTCAACTGGACAATCTAGCTATGCTAATGCTGGTTGTGTTCCTGTAAACTTGTTTGGGTATGGTTCACCAAGTCAAGAAGCAATTGATTGGTTCTCGCAAACTGCTATTGGACAATTTGAGCTACAACAAACTCAAGCTGCTGGTTATGTTTCTACTGATAATTTATTCAGCACATGGGCAGGTGATGTTGGCTTTGTTGCTGGTGCAGAATTCAGAGAAGAACGTTCTGGCGGAGAGGAAGATACCGCTTCAGGCTTAGATCTTACATTCTTCAATAATTTGTCTGTCAGTCGCGGAAGCTACCAAGCAAGCGATTTCTTTGCTGAAATGTCGATACCTTTAGTTAGAGATGTATTTCTCGTTCAAGATTTAACTTTAGAAATGGCCGCTAGAAGTTCTGATTACTCAACAATCGGAAGTTTCACTACATGGGAAGCTCGATTAAACTGGGAAATCAACGAAGAGTTGACCTTTAGAGCGTCAGGCGGTAAATCTCTAAGAGCGCCAAACATAAGTGAGTTATTCGATCCAGCGGGGCAAAACTTCTTCGGAATTGGCGATCCATGTGAAACAGATAACATCGATTTAGCAACAAATGGAATAGCTAATCGAATGGCGAACTGTGCGGCTCTTGGCGTTGTTTATGGCGATAATCCTGCAACTCCGGAAGTTGAAACTGATTATTGGTTAGCTAATGACGCAGTTACAGTTGTCGGTTCATCGGGTGGTAATGCAGAACTAACAGGCGAAGAATCAAGAACTTCAACCTTCGGATTCGTTTATTCTCCTGATTGGTTAGAAAATCTTAATATCTCTATAGATTATTACGATATCGAAATTACTCAAGCAATAGCCAATACTGGTGCACAAGCGATTTTGAATAGATGTGTCGATGATCCGAATGGCATAAACAACCAGTTTTGTTCATTAAACGACCGAGACCCTTCAAACGAGTATAACGTTTCATTTATCCGGTCTTCACCTGTTAACTTGAATACATTGATTTCTAAAGGCTATGACTTTGAAATCGACTATTCCTATGACTTGGAAGATATGGGTAAGTTGAGTTTTGGATTAGGTGGTTCTTATTTAGATGAGCGTACTTTAATACTTAACACTGCTGATAATACGGATCCTCAAAAAGGTGAAGTTGGAACTCCAGAGTTAGAATATATATTCAATGTTAATTGGGAAATTGACGAATGGAATGTTTTCGCAAGTGGTCATTACATTGATGAGCAATTGAATGGCGAGCAGGAAACTATCTTTGATGAAACGGATCCTAACCCTGATTCTACAGACACACTTTATTTAGATTCGAAGATGTTCTGGGATATCGGTGCTAGCTACGTTTATGAAGAAGACACGACCTTTCAGTTAATTATTAATAACGTTACTGATGAGTTACCTCCGTTTCCTTTCTTCGGAACTGGAACTGGCTCTGCGATTTACGACAACATAGGCACATACTATTCATTTAGTGTTGAACATAAGTTCTAAGCCAATTCATAAATTGAATTTGACGCCAACATATTATTAAATTGTTGGCGTCACTTGTTGTTAATATCTATTGGAGAAATATAATGAAAATTAAATCAATTGTAACCGCCATTATGATGGCCGGAGGCTTTTGTGCAGGAGCCTCCGCAGTGACGCAAGAAGGAATGCTTAAAGAGCTTGCTAGTGCTAAAAGCGCTTCAGTCTCTAATTTAAAAGCAGTAGAGTACAAACAAATAAAGAGATTCAGCACCGTACAAGACAAAATTAGTCAAACCAAATATTTCGATAAACATCAACATACTGGGAAAAAGAGATACATAGTCCGTTTAATTGACGATCCTGTTTCATCCTACAAAGGTGGAATTGTCGGTTATGAGAAGACAAATTCTTCCGCTAGAAAAAGTGGACTATCTAATTCCGTTTTTGACGCTAAAAGTAAACAATCTAGAAATTATGCGTCATATTTAGAAAATAAACAGACTTCATTTGTTACAGAAGTGACTGCCAAATTGGGTATTAAAATTCCAACTCTGAGAACTTACAAATATGCGATAAATGGTTTCGTAACCGAAGTGAGCTTTGAGCAAGCTAAAGCAATCGGACAAATGAAAGAAGTTGCATTTATTGAGCAAGATCTGAGAGTTCCTCTAAATACAGATACTGGGCCATTGTTAATTGGTGCTAATGATGTGTGGGACGGAACTGCTGGAAGTGCAGAGTTCAAAGGTGAAGGTATTATCATTGGTATTTTGGATACTGGTATTAACACAGATCACCGTTCATTTTCTGCCACTGGAGATGACGGATATACCGTTGTAAATCCATGGGGAGATGACACTTACGTTGGTGATTGTGTCGCTGACGCAACATTGTGTAATTCTAAATTGATAGGTGTTCGGAGCTATCCCGAAATCACCGATAATTACACAGATGCAATTTTTGCTGTTGAAGATCAACGGCCGGCCAATGGGCAAGATTACAATGGACACGGATCACATACAGCAAGTACCGCAGGTGGTAATGCTCTAGAAAATGTACCGTATGTAATCAATGATTTACTCGCGGGTAACACTGACGATGGAATATCAACATCTTACACTTTCCCCAGTATGTCCGGTGTTGCACCTCATGCGAATATAATTGCTTATCAAATTTGTGACCCAGGTAATACTGGCGATACTCATGCAGGCTGCGCATTTTCAGCTACACTTGCCGCAATTGAAGAAGCGATAGTTGATGACGTTGACGTTATTAACTATTCTATCGGCGGAACTACTCCTTTTTCTCCATGGAATAGCAGTATTGAACTTGGATTCCTAGGAGCCCAGGCTGCCGGAATTTTCGTTGCTACATCTGCTGGAAACTCAGGTCCAGGCGCTGGTTCAACGACAAAAGTGTCCCCTTGGTATACTTCAGTTGCAGCAGCCAATCATGGCAATGACAGAATTTCTTCTGTTGGAAATAAATCAGTAGGCGCTTTCTCTGGTGGAGATACAGCAGCGCCAGCGGATATTTCAGGTAGTGGAATCAATGGGGCATTTACTGGAGATATCGTTTATGCCGGTGATTTTGCCAACCCAAATGACCCAGATGGAGATTCTGCTCAATGTTTAGAGCCGTTTCCTGGTGGAACGTTTACGGCAACGCAAATTGTTGTTTGTGATCGAGGAGATATAGCAAGAGTTGCGAAAGCTGCAAATGCGGCTTCTGGCGGCGCAGGCGGGTTTGTTTTGGCTAATATTCAAGGTGGAGCTGATACATTAGGCGATGATTATTATGAAGTTCCTGGTGTTCATATAAGTGCCGATGACGGCGATATCTTGAAAACATGGTTATCAACCGGAACGGCTCATCAAGCGACCATTACAGCCGAAACATTGCAAAGAGACACTAATACTGCCGATCAAATTGCCAGTTTCTCTTCACGTGGACCGAACCAATTTGGTGAGATGATTACACCGCAAATCGCTGCTCCTGGAGTTAGTATTTATGCGGCATATTCTGACGACCAACCCTTCAACGATGAAACGGGTGGGGCACCTCAAGACTTTGCTTTTCTGCAGGGGACATCGATGGCTTCACCACATGTGGCTGGAGCTGCGGCGTTAATGACGCAGGCACACCCGAGTTGGAACCCAGATCAGA
Organism: Kangiellaceae bacterium; assembly: GCA_019090895.1. Taxonomy (GTDB): domain Bacteria; phylum Pseudomonadota; class Gammaproteobacteria; order Enterobacterales; family Kangiellaceae. The sequence goes on along the minus strand of JAHRVB010000051.1, from coordinate 78,155 downwards.
TACGTTCTGCTCTAATGATGACTTCAACTGACTCTATGTTAAAGGAAGATGGTTTAACGGCTGCTGACTCTTATGACATGGGAGCGGGAAGAGTCCAAGTTGATATGGCTATCAATGCAGGACTGGTGATGTCTGAATCACAACTAAATTATGAGTCAGCGAATCCTGCCGATGGCGGAGACCCTAAGACTCTAAATGTTCCAAGTATGGCAAACTTTTCTTGTGCGGCTTCTTGTTCTTGGACAAGAACTTTCACAGCCGTAAGAGATGGTACCTATACAGTGACCTCAAGTGCTACAACGTTGACAATGGAGCCTTCGTCGTTGGAACTTCTTGTTGGTGAGAGTTCTAGCGTTACGTTTACTTTGGACGTAACTGGCGACAATACCGGAAGTAATGTATATGAAAGTGTTTTAATAAACGCGTCTGGTCAACCTGAACTTCATCTGCCTGTTCATGCTTTGGTCAACAATGGAGCTGTGCCAGATGAAATTAATATGGTAGCAGGTCGTGACGACGGTTCTTGGGCTGTTTCTGGTGTTCAATCGCTTCCTACAGATAACTTGAATTTTAGTATTGACGGTTTATATGACGCAAACGCAGTGGGCTTTAATGAAACTGTCGAATTCAGTATTCTTGAAGACCCAAGTAGTGATCACAACCCTATTGATAATTTTGAAGAAGTCTTTACTTTCCCGTTTGTAGTACCGGCTAATTCTGTTTCATTGACGGCTGCTATTGCTGATTCAACTTCTCAAGATAACGATCTATATATTTTGATGGATACAAATGGTGATGGAACGTATAACTCTGTTGTTGCCCAAGTTGCTAGTTTTGCAACAAATGAAGTTGCAACTATAGATGCTCCTGTTGAAGGTGCCTATCTTGTGGTGGTTCAAAATTATCTGGCGAGTGCTCCTGGCGCTTTGGACACAGGAAATCTAACGGTCAGTATTACTCCGCAAACAGATCCTGTAGCCGGTTTATCAGTTGATGCACCATTGGCTGCTGATGGTTTAGTTGATATTAAATTGGTTTGGAATATCGCAATGGTTCCAGGTGACTCTTACTACGCAGATGTTACTGTTAATGCTGGTACGACCGAACTGGGTACTTTTCGAGCTACTTTGGACAGAGTTGTAGATGATGTTTCTTCTTCAGCAATTCAGACATCTGTTGCACGTGGTGAGCAAATTGACTACACAATTTCTTTAACTCCTACCGTTTATAATCAAGATGTCGAATATTCAGCTTCAATAGATATGCCTAGCAACATGTCATTGGTTGAAGGTTCAGTGGTTGTGACTGGAGGTAATCTAACAGTCAAAAACCCTAATGCAGAACCTGTCAATTTTGAAGATAGTTTTGACATGGGACCCGACTCTGATAACAGTTCATACACGGACGATATAACCGACGGCGTACATGTTTTCGAATTTGACGTTCCGAGTGCAATTGTAAGTATGAATATTGCTATCTCAGAAGCAACTTCTCCGGACAATGATTTATTCATTGAGTATGCGGCAGACGGTGTTAATTTCGTGAATCAACTTGGATTCAATGGTGCAACTGGAGCTACTAATGAAATTCTGACTGTAGCATCACCTGCCGAAGGTAGATGGCGTGCGGTCGTTCAAAACTATGCAAGTCCAAATGCTTCCGACACTGGAGAGCTTTCGATACTATTGACTCCAGCAACGGGAGAAGGGTTCTTTTGGAACATTAGCGCGCCGGGACTAAAACCGCTTTACACAGTAGATAGTAGTGCAACTAGTACTTCATGCGCGAACGCTGGATTTGGAGGATATTTATCCCTTGAAGGTTTAGGGTTTGGTACTCTTGGAGTCTCTGGTGACACTGCGGCATGGACGTTGTGGGGCGATAGAATATTCCCATTTTACGGTTCCGATAGAACAGAAGGAATGACATTCACAGACGATGGGTTTGTTATATTCTCCGGTACACCAGGAGGAGCTCCTTGGGCTAATACATCTTTACCTAATCTCGCAGAACCAAATGACATGATTGCGCTTTTATGGAAAGATATGGAGATTGTTGATGATGTAACTCGGGGTATTAGAGCTGCAGCAGGTGGTGAATTTACTTACTTGGATTACGATGAAGTTCAAGGGTGGGGACAAGATTCAGAGCGGTTAAGTTTTGGTCTCTTTGCCTTCAATTCTCTTCAGGAAGACGATTATGAATTCGTAGTGTCATATGCCTCATCTCAAATTGGCGATTTAGACGATGGTACGGCAGGTGTTGAAAATGCGGACGGTACTATCGGAACCGATGCTAGTTCTATGATAGAACCTGGTGTTCAGCTTTGTTACAACTACAATGCACCTCCGCTAGCCTACGAAGTAACTTTCAGTGTGGTTCCTACTGCAGATTATCTTGGTCAAGATGCCGCTCCAATGGTTTCAATTGAATCAGATATGGTCGGTACTGAAGATATGTTATTCAGGGCGTCGCCTGTTGAATTAGTTAATGTCGGCCCGACTGCGAACGCTGGAGATGACATCACTTACGATCGAGCTGATGCGCCTAGTCAGATAAGGTTGTCTGCCAGTGCAACTCTAGACATTGACGAAGATGTTATGTCTTACGTATGGACTCAAACTGCAGGTGTACCAGTTACAATACACGCCAGCGGTGCGATCGATGCGTTCTTTAACTTGAGTGATGCGTCAAACGGTTCTTATACCTTTAGTGTTGAAGTCTCTGACGGCGAATTCACATCGTCCGATGAAGTCACCATAACTATTACTGGTAAAGAAGCGAATGAAGGTGTCGGTAGTTTGAATCTTCTTATTTTATTGTTAGGTATCCCTTTGTTCTTTAGAAGAAGATATATTAAATAATAATATCGGAAGAATAGAAAAAGGCTGTATAGTTTTATACGGCCTTTTTTTTTGCCTTTAAATTTTAATGTAAATGACAATAGGTAGGAGCACTAGTTGCTAAACGTTTAAAAAAGAATCGGTAATTAACACTAATGAAAGCAATCAATAATGCGTTATCTAACAACTCTAATTTTTGGTTGTATTTTAATTACACTTGCCCTCCCAATAATTTCGGTTCCTGAGCCACTCGAAAATTTTTCTAAAGAAACACAGTACAAAAGTATCAAACTCTCACCGGACGGAAAACACTACGCCGCTGAAGTACCTTACGGTGATCAAACAATGCTTGTCGTTATTAATCGCGCATCGATGAAAAGTATTCACGCGTTCCGTTTTCTAAAAGATGAACATATGGATCAATATTATTGGGCCAATAACTATAGACTTGTATTTACCAGATATATTAGAAGGGAATATAGAGAGGCACCCACAACTATGGGACAAATATTCGCCGGAAATATTGACGGCTCTTGGAAAAGTATTATTTTTGGTGGTAAAAATACGAAAGGAACAAGGCTTAATCGTAGTCAAGGTTCTGAGAGGGCCTGGGGCCGAATTCTTCATTTATTGCCAGATGACCCAGAGCATATTGTCTTAGAAGCTCGAAGCTTCGAACAAAAAGTAGATTCACCAGTTCGACTATTGAAACTTAATATTAATAATTCAAAAAAACGATTGATAAGCAAAACACCTTTCGGGTTAATGGATATAGTGCTAACAAAACAAGGGCTGCCATTTATCGAAAGTGGACGTGATGCTCGTGGTGTCTAGAAAGAGTTTTATTATGAAAATAAGATATGAACTGAAATTGAAAAAGATAATCCATTGATAAACTTCGATCCCGCATCACTTAACCACGATGAAACAATACTTTATGTTACAACTTCTCTAGGTAGAAAGACCCAGGCGTTATTCGAATACAATATTCAAAAAAAGAGTATGCGCAAACGATTTGTTCGTAACCAAGCGGATATACTCAGCTTTATTAAACCTCCTTATGTGAATTCTTCAACCGTCGGATTGCAGGTTATGCCTGGATTAATTGAAAATCATTACTTTGAACCTGATGCCCCTTTTGCTAAAACACATAAGAAATTGGCGCAAACATTTCTTGGGAGCGATGTAACAATAACCTCACAGACGGCTGATGGAAAAGAGTTAGTTGTATTGATGATGAGTGATAAAAATCCGGGAGATTTTTATCTGTTCGATAATGAAACTAATTCAGCTAGTTATTTGTTAAGCAGAAAAGCTTGGATTGACCCCAATAAGATGTCCAAGAGAAAGCCTATTTAGTTCACTTCTCGAGGCGGAACGACAATTTACGGCTACCTAACGTTACCCAAAAATATTCAAAAGGCTCCCCTAGTAACCAAAGTTCACGGCGGGCCTTACGGACCAAGAGATCATTGGTGGTTTGAAAATACTTCCAAATGTTGGCTAATAATGGTTACGCGGTACTTCAAGTTAATTACAGGGGATCCGGAGGTTATGGACTCGACTACAAAGAAATTGAGTATAAAAAGCGTAGTACCTTAACACAACACGACATCATCGATGGAGCGAAATGGGCTCTCGCTCAACCGGATACTAGCGATGCCAACGTTTGTATCATGGGATGGAGTTTTGGAGGTTACTTTGCGGTAATGGCGCCACTGGTTGAACCAGAATTATTCAAGTGTAGTGTTACGGCTGCGGGTGTATATGATGCAGTAAAACAAGAAAAAACCGCTGACTATTCTAAAAAAGGATCCGTTTCAGTTGAAGCCGCTGAGGTTTATGGAGCAGATGAATCTAAGTTAAAAGCAGAATCACCACTGACTTATATCGTAAATTGAAAATACCTGTGTTTATTGTTCACAGTGGCAAAGATAGAAGAGCTCCTCCAGAACAAGCCTATTTATTGAAAGAGGCACTTGAGAATCGGAATATGCCCTTCGAGTGGTTATTTAAACGGTCCGAAGGACACGGCTTTAGTAATGAGAATAATAGAATAGATTTTTACCACAGAACATTAGAATTTTTGAGTAAACATCTTTAGCGTTAATAGAGTGAAATCCTACTTTTAGAATCGATTGAAACCTTGGGAATCATTAGATGGTTAGTCAACTTGTAGAATACGTGTTACACTTGTAGTGAAGGCTCTCAGGTGGAGAGTCGTAGTAAGTTGGTTAGGGCACTACTATGGGCTCTATTTTCCATGGAATAGCAGATTCTAAGCGAACTCGATGGATATAGGTGCCAAATCTGTTTATTGTTTTACTAGATACGTTGACTCGTATAAATTTTCTGTTTATAGTCGGTGCATTGTGCGGATGTAAGTATCATGTTGCACATTGTAAGTAAAAGATTCGACCACTTGTATAATAATAAAGTAACGTTTTAACACCATTAATATAAGCATAACTGTACAAGACGTAATATTGATAGCGCCTTAAAAGGCCGTGAATACTAGGGCAGTTGTCGAACAAATCAAATTCATTTCAACCCTAAATAAAAACGATTAGGAAGCCACATGCATAGTAGCAACAAAAATAACCTATTTAGAGCATCAGTGTTTGCACTGACCACTCTATTCATGGCAGGGAATGCTTTTGCAGCTGAACCTTACGATCAATCTGTGAAAATCGAGAAGCAGATCAATAAGGACACCAAAGCAGCTCAGAAAAAGGTCGACCGATTTGCCGAGCAAGCCGTTGATTTAAATGCTGATTACAAAACGACTTTGCAACTCATTGATAGCTTGCGCATCTATAACAATCAACTTGAAATTCTATTAAAGTCACAAGAAACTGAAATGGCAACAATAGAAGGTGAAATGGCGACGATTGATGCAACAGAACGTGGTGCTATCCCACTTATGAATGAGATGATCGCTTCAATCGATGCTTTTGTTCAGATTGATATCCCGTTCAAGAAAGAAAAACGAGCTGAGCGAATCGAAAAACTGAAGAACTATATGATCAGAGCTGATATTCCTAACTCTGAGAAATATCGTAAAATCTTAGAAGCGTTTCAAGCTGAAATTGGGTACGGCGAAAGTATCGACGCCTACCAAGGTAAGATCTTAAATAACTCCGAAGAAATACAAGTTGAGTTCCTACAAGTCGGACGCGTAGCACTGGTTTATTTGACCTTAGATGGGCAGTCTGCTGGATTTTGGAATATCGCAGAGAAGCGTTTTGAACCACTAGATAGCTCTTATATTAGAAGTATCGAACAAGGTATCAAAATGGCAAACAAACAAGCAACTTTGAACTTAATCGACCTACCAATCCCTGCAGCGAAGAGGGCTGAATAATGACTATTAAAAATATATTCGCAGCATTGATTCTTGTTGCGGCATCGACTGGCATTATTGCCGCAGAAGCTGCTAAACCGAAAAAAGACACTGGGGTTGTTGCTACACCTGCTGTCGACACACTTGCAGAATTACTGCAGTTAGTAAAAGACGACAAAATTAGCCAGTCAAGAGATAATGCAAAAAGAGTAGCCGCTTTTCGCGCAGACCGTAACAAACAACGATCACTTTTAAACGCGGCTAAAGCTGAGCAGAAAAGAGAAGAAGACCGTACTGCCCGTCTTAAAGCACAATACGAAGTTAATGACAAAAAGTTAGCGGAACTAGAAGAAGCTAAGCTTCTTAAGGCTGGTTCACTAGGAGAGATGATAGGTGTTGTACGTCAAGTCGCAGGTGACTCGGCTGCAAGATTTAGACGTTCTGTTATTACTGCCCAATATCCAGGTCGTCACGAATTCCTAGAAACTCTCGCTCAAGCAACAGTTTTTCCTGAGATTCCAGAAATTCGACGTTTATGGGTTGAAATACAAACCGAAATGACTGAGCAATCAAAAGTCGTTAAATTCACTACTGAGATTGTGAATCGAGATGGTCGTAAAGAAGAGCGAACTATTGACCGAATCGGTGGTTTTAACTTGGTATCTAATGGTGAATACTTGGTATTCAACGCTGAAGAGCAAGACATTAATCAACTTTTAAGTCAGCCAAAGGGCGATTTCGTAGATACGATTGACCCATACCAAGAAGCTACTAATGGCGTTGAGAGATTGGCAATTGACCCGTCTAGAGGAAGTATATTAACGATTGAAGTTGCTCGTGAATCTTGGCCTGAGCGTGTTGAAAAATATGCGGGACCCGTTGGATTTGCTATTTTTGTTGTTCTTGGTATTGGTCTTCTAATCGTTATTGAGAGATTGTTCACTTTGATTACGTTACGCGGAAAAATGAGAGCTCAAGCTAAATCAAGCACTCCTGGAAATAACCCGTTAGGACGTATTATGGCTGTTTATTTAGCGAATAAAGATGATGATACAGAAAATCTTGAACTTAAATTAGATGAAGCTGTGCTTAAAGAAACTCCTCGAATAGAACGTGGTATCACAATTATTAAGGTATTTGCTGCAGTTGCTCCTTTAATGGGTCTGCTTGGTACGGTTACCGGTATGATCGAAACGTTCCAAAGTATTACACTTTACGGTGCAGGTGACCCGAAAGTAATGGCTGGTGGTATCTCGTCAGCGTTGATTACAACGGTACTTGGTATTGTTGCAGCTCTTCCGTTAATACTACTTCACAGCGTAGTATCAGGTATTGCTAAAGGATTGAACCATATGCTTGAAGAGCAAAGCACCGGTTTAATCGCACAGCACGAAGAAGAGACAGGAGCATAATTCATGCTATTCCTTCAAGAACTTATGGCGACAGTATCTAAATTTATAGATACCGGTGGTGATGTTCTTTGGTTTATCGCAGCTGCTCTGATTGCAATGTGGACTCTTATAATAGAAAGGTTGTGGTATTTTTCGCAAACTTATCCTAAACAAGCGCGATTGATGATCGCGCAATGGGATGCACGTGATGATACAACATCGTGGAGAGCTCACAGAATCAGGCAAGCTTGGATTTCCCAAATGACTGAAAAGTTGAACTCAGGTTTGTTAGTAATAAAGACTATCGTAACCATTTGTCCAATGATCGGTTTGTTGGGCACTGTGACTGGAATGGTGGGAGTTTTTGAATTAATGGCTCTCGCTGGAACTGGAAGTGCACGTTTGTTGGCTGCTGGAATATCTCAAGCGACTGTTCCTACAATGGCTGGTATGGTTGCTGCTTTGTCTGGTTTATTTATCAGTGCAAGGTTGGAATACTCCGCCAATGTTAGAGCGCAAGAGCTAGCCGATCATATGCCACATCATTAAAATCTTAAAGTTGGACCTTTTATTTACCAAGTAGTTTATTGTACTAGTCTATATTATCGGAACAGTAAACTGCTTAGTTAGTTCTTCTCACTTCATCGCATTTTGGCGAGGGAGTGTAGAAGCAATATTGGGTCACAGCCCTTAATATTTAAGAATATAAAAAATTATCGGGACCGTATAATTATGGCAACTAAAAAACGTAAGCCGCAGCAGGATGAAGCACAAATTGACATGACTCCGATGCTTGATATCGTTTTCATCATGTTGATTTTCTTTATAGTGACAGCTTCTTTCGTGAAGGAATCGGGAATAACCATCGAAAAACCTACCGCGGAAACGGCACAGAAAAAACCGAAAGCTAACATATTCGTAGGTATCGACCTTAATGGTGATATTTACATGTTAAAAAATAAAGTAGATAAAGATGCGGTGAAAGCCGGTCTCGAGGAGATGTTACTCGAGAATCCAGAGAGTACAGTGGTTGTTCAGGCGGATAATCGAGCGGATGCCGGTGTCCTAATTAAAGTACTTGACGCAGCCAAAGCGGCTGGAGTTAAAAATATATCTGTAGCGGCGGACTTATAAAATGCAAAGAATTTTAATTGGATTAGGTATCGGAGGAGCTGTCACTTTTGGGCTATTCGTTTTAATGGCCTATTTGATCAAAGCTGATGTTAGACCCCCAGGTGAAGAGAAAACTGTAACAGTACAAATCAGTATGGTTGAGCCTGACGATGATATCAATTTACGTGAACGAAGACTTCCCAAGAAACCTGAGCCGCCTAAAAATCCACCGCCGCCTAAAACTCAAAGAGTAGCGAAAGTTGAAAAGCCTAAGATTCAAAGTATGAATCTAAACTTAGGTGAAATCGATGTTTCTATTGCTGGAAGTGGTTTGTACCTTGGGCCTCCAGGTGGTGGTAACCTAGGCGACGGCGAAGCGATTCCGATGGTTATTATCAATCCACGTTATCCAAGGAAGGCAGCAATGGAAGGGATTGAAGGCTGGGTTAAATTTAAGTTTACAATTTCTCCCGACGGAACACCTTTAAATGTAGAGCTGATTGATGCACAGCCTAGACGTGTTTTCGAACGTGATGCTCGCCGAGCAATTTATAAGTGGAAGTTTAAGCCGAGAGTTGTCGACGGAAAAGCTGTTGAGCAGCACAATATGGTGTACACGATGCAGTTTAACTTGGCGAAAGAATAACAATTCAGAATTGGAAGAGAATAGTAATATGAAGAAAAGACTTTTATTGTGTGTTCCGGTTCTAGCACTTACAGGTATTTTGTCAGCTGGGGCAGCAAACAATGTGCCGATTACTAAGTTGACTAAAAACTGTAAGCCTTTAATCAACAAAAAGTTGGTGATTCCCAAGGTTCCTATCCGCGGGTTAAGCGAACGTTCTCATAAGAGAATTTCAAGGGCCTTAGAAAAGCTTGCGGAAGAAAACTACGACGAAGCTGTTATTTTGTTCAAGCAATTGTTGGAATCCACTAGTGACCAATACGTGAAAGCGACGGTTGCAAAATATATTGGGTTGGCCTATGCACAACAAAGCAAATCAATCGAAGCGACTGAGTATTTTAGTAAAGCGCTTGATTTGGGGAAAGGTTTTCTTCCACACAAGGAAATACAAGATTTAACTCAAAATGTTGCTTCGATGTTATATAGCAACGATTTAAAACCAAAATCGCTTGAATATTTAGAACGGTGGATGAAAAATTCGAATACGGATAGTGAAGTTGTGTACACTTTATACGCTGCTATCCTTACTGATATGGGTAAAATCCGTGAATCTGTTTGTCCTGCTTATTGGGCTGCTAAGATCGCTAAAAAACCGAGCAAGAACGCTTTTGGTATTATGCTTAATGCGCATTTCGAGTTCAAAGACTACGATGGCACGATCGAAATTCTTAAACAACTAATATTGGATTTCCCAACGGAAAAACGCTTTTGGAGAAATCTGTCGTCAATTTACATGAATGAAGATAAAATTGATGATGCATTAGCCGTAATGGAAATGTTTTATGTGTTGGGTTACATGGAAACTGAAACTGATTATAAACAGTTATCATCAATATTTGCCTTTAGTGATATACCTTACCGTACGGCTGTAGTTCTTCAGGAAGGGATCGATAAAGGTGTAGTTGAAGATACTGAGAAGAATTGGACAAACATCGCATCAAACTTTCACGTGGCAAGCGAATTGAATAAAGCTATTTATGCTTATAGTAGATCCGCTGCTAAATCCGATACAGGATTAAACGATGTGAAACAAGCTGAATTGCTTTCTGATGCATATAAGTATAAGCAAGCTATTCAAGTTTTTGACAAGGCATTGAAGAAAGGGAAATTAGAAGATGTAGGTAAAGTACACTTTAGAAAGGGTGTTGCTTACTTAGAGATGAAGCAATTCAATCGGTCGATAGCTTCTTTTGGAGAAGCTCTTAAATACAAAAGATGGAAACAAAGAGCGAGACAGTATCTTAGTTATACTAAGACTCAAAAGGCCAACGCGGCAAAGTTGTAGTTGATATAGAGTTAATAAAAAAGGTCAGCTTAGCTGACCTTTTTTATTTGTGTTGTGTGTGGTAGGTTTATGTTGTGATCGTATTAGTACGATTCGAAATCAACGCTTAAACCGGTTAAATATAGATAGATTCATCGCTGTTCAATTAGTCGGATAAGAAAACTATTAGTTCTTGCTTCTCAACAATATGAGGCCAGTTTGCATAAGAAAATACACAGCGATGAAGAATAAAAACGAAACCATATGAAAATAATTCAGAAATTAGTATTAGATTACTGTGTCACTAATTACTCATATCTTAAAGCATCAATAGGATCCAAGTTTGCAGCTTTTGCCGCGGGAATAATGCCAAATAATATTCCAACAAAAGCGGAAAACCCAAACGCAACTCCAACAGCCCAGAGCGGTACATTTGCTGGTGGAAAACCCGGAATTAGGGCGGCTGCGAGCGTTCCTAGACCGTAACCAAGGATTATTCCTATCACACCACCTAGCAAAGAAAGTACAATCGCCTCAATCAGAAACTGAAGTAAAATATGGTGACGTTTTGCACCAATGGCTTTGCATATTCCAATTTCGCGGGTTCTTTCTGTTACTGAGACCAACATAATATTCATTATGCCTATTCCCCCAACAAGTAATGAAATACTAACTATACCTCCTAACACTACTGTCATTGTATCGATAATAGCGGATATCCCAGAAGTCAGTTGTTCAGGAGTTTCGATTTTGAAATCGTCTTCTTCGCCGGATTTTAGCCGATGTTGTTTGCGCAATATACGAGTTAAACGAGCTTTCACTTTGTCTAACTGTTCAGTGTCCTTTAATTGCAATTGGACGAAAATATCTGGCTCCATCAAATTACCGTTGAGGCTTTGCATGGTACTGTAGGGTAATATTGCGAAGTTGTCTTGACTGAAACCAAAGAAAGATCCCTTGGGTTCTGCGAGTCCAACGATCTTAAGCCATTCTCCTGCAAAATAAATAAATTCTCCAACTGGATTGCTGGGCAATTCCAAGTCCTCTTTTAATTTATCGCCGATAACAATAACTTTTCGACGAGTCTCGTTATCGGTATAAGAAATAAAACGACCGAATTTCATATCAAGATTTTGAACATTCTGATATGAATAAGTTGAACCGGCAACTTGTGCAAAGCTTTGATTGCCCTTGTACTTCACGGAATTTGTCCCACCAACGGTCGAACCTAACTGAGGTGTAATAAATTCAATACCCTCGGAATTGTTTCTTATTGCATTAATATCTTCCGCTGTAATTCTAGCGATTTTGCCTTTTAATCTTTCACTTCTTGGAGTCGATGAGCGTATTGAAATAGAATTTGAACCAAAACCTTCAAATTGTTGGTTAATGGAGTAACTTAATCCCTGTATGACTGACACAACGGCAATGGTAGAACTTACGCCAATTATTATCCCCAAGGTCGTTAAAAAGCTTCTAAAGCCATGCGCACGAACGGAGCTGATAGCACTCCTAAAACTTTCGATGAGGCTAAACATAACTTTGAGTCTCCGCTAAATGCGTGTTGTTCGAATGCTTGTCAGTATTTAGATGGTCCTCAAGGACTTTGCCATCACTTAAACGGACCACTCGATGACAATGTTTTGCTATTTCGTCTTCGTGGGTCACCATAATAATGGTTTGCCCTTCCTTGTGAAGCTCATCAAACAGTTTCATTATTTCACCAGTGGTACCGCTATCCAAATTTCCCGTTGGTTCGTCCGCTAGCAATATAGAAGGGCTAGTCACTAACGCCCTTGCAATGGCCACTCGTTGTCTTTGTCCGCCAGACAGTTGACTTGGAATATGATCCGTTCTATCTGCGAGATTAACTTTGGATAGGGAGTCCATTGCGAGCTCTTTTCGCTTTTTGAGTGGAATGCCCCTATAGACGAGAGGTAACATCACATTGTGTAGGGCAGAAGCTCTTGGGAGCAAATTAAAACTCTGAAAGATAAAACCGATTTCGATGTTTCTAATATCTGCTAATTCATCTTGAGTAAGCTGAGATACTCTCTTTTTATTTAGTAGATAGTCACCCTGGGTGGGCTTATCTAAGCATCCCAAAATATTCATCATTGTAGACTTACCGGATCCTGAAGAGCCGATAAAGGCGATATATTCGTTTCTTTCTATTGTTAGGTCTATTTGATCAAGTGCTTTTACTGTTTGGTCGCCCATACTGTAATATTTACAAATATTTTTTAGTGAAATAAGAGACATCGCTTACTTAGCCTCCCATTTTTGCGGTGCTAGTCGGTGTGCTCTTAGACTTGTTGGTCGTTTTATCAATGGCCACCGTTTCACCATCTTTCAAGTGTCTGATAATTTTATCGGGACCTATGACTATGACATCTCCTTTTACCAACCCTTCAACAACTTCTTGGTATTCATCGTCGGAGATACCCACCTTTATATCAACTCTCTCAACGCTTTCCCCGTTTACCCGAAAAACGTAATTTTTCACAATATCTTGATCGTTGTCTTCTTCAGTTCGAAGAGCTCTGATGGGCACCGCTAATTTGTTTTGCTCGCCTTGTGTGAAGACCTCAGCTCGACAACTCATACCAGGCCTTAGTGATACGCCGTCGCGATCTTGCAAACGCAACTTGACGGCAAAACTTAAACTTTGCCTTCCGGGGGTATTTTTTGCGCTCGAAGCGATGGATTCTACGTGACCAACAATTGGATGATTCGCAAAGGCGATAGATATGATTTCGGCCCTTTGACCTATTTTTACGTCAGCAATGTCAGCTTCGTCCACATTTATTTCTGCAAGCATGCTTTCTGGATTTGCAATCGTCATTAACGAAGAGCCGACAATGTTGGTTGTCCCTGAAATTGCTGTTTCGCCTTCTTTGATATCGAGAGAAGTAATATTTCCATCGATAGGAGATCGTACTTTAGTTTTTGATAATTGGTCTTTCGATTGTTCTAATCGAGCAACGACCTGTTTTAGAATTTCATGAGCGCTTCGAAGATCGACTGTTGCGACTTCGTAAGAGTGCGTCATCGCTTCGAAAGCGTCCTTATCTAATAGCTTACGATTAAATAGACTCTTTTTACGCAACCATTGATGCTTTAAATTGGCGACAACTAATTGTTGGCGTTCAATAGCAACCTCTTGTTGGCTTACCACTGCAGCTTGTTGTTCTACTGCCGCAATGTATGATTCATCATCAATTTGGAGAACGAGTTGTCCTTTCTCGACCCGGTCACCCTCTATTACAAACAGTCGAGTGACTTTGCCGATCACTTCCGCACTCAACTTAACTTCTTGCTCATGTTTCAGTTGGCCGGAAGCTAAAATCGACGCCTCAATTTTTTGAGTGCTGAGAGTTTCAGTTACGACTTCTTTAACGCTGTCCTTTTCTAAGAATCGTTTTGATACCGGAATCCCGATAACTACGAGTAGAATTAGTACAATAAGGACTGTTTTCTTCATGAGAATGCCTTTGATAAATTAATATTACTAGAGGCGCCATCGGACGCCTAGTCATTGATAGTAGTTCATAACATGAAAACTAGAGAAATAAATACCACCCAACATAGAACAGTACAAATGGGGTTAGAACAATCATAGAAGACGCAGATGTTGATTTTTTGGTCCAAACTGAATAGCCAATGACCATAATCGCTAAGCTCCATAGTTGAGGAAGGTGAATCGTGGATAGTAATTTACCGATACCTTTAGACGGATCTAGACCAAAAATTAACTCGTTTAAGCTGAGAGGATTGAGGGCATCTGGCGCTATTTGACCTGTCGAGGATGAAAATAACATCGCAAACATAGCCAGTATTGTTAGTAAAACGGGCAGGGATGTCCATGTTACAAAAGAGAGCCATTGTTTAAATTCATAGCCGTCGTTATTAACGTTGGAAACGATCAAAAAGTAAACAGCTTGAACAACATAAATAAGGGCCACGGCGATTGCTGCCGTAACTGCGGTAATAGAACCCATTACCGATTGAGGCATCATGGACATTCCTGCTCGTGTTTGATCTTGTTCAGACTTGCTCAAATCCCCGGCGGTTGTTTCTACTATATAATCGACAAACCATTCGTAATCGACCATAGAATAATAAGAAAACCACACAACCGCGGAAAGCAATATCACTAAGAGCATAGGGAATGCGACACTGTAATTAGTCTGTATTTGACCCATCGCTGTTGAAGGCGAAGTAAATATATTAGTGAGAATTGCGAGATTACCTGTAACAGGCTGATTATCGATCGGAGGAGAGGCTAGATTATTATCGGACATAAGGATTTCCTTGTTTATTTTAGGTGTAAATTCTTTGTGGAATGTTCGTACTATTACGACTGTTAGTCGCAACATTAGTCAGTTTATTACAGATCAATGAAAATATATTATTAGTTCGACTTCTTAGGACACATTGATCGCCCATAGCTACAAGTGGAGCATTAATCGGTAACCTTGATCGCTAACGAACTTGAATTGAAATTATTCCCTATTTCTTGAAGTAGATATCGAAGAAGAGCTGAGGCTAAAAGGTATGGTACTAATAAGGGGGTATTAGGAAAGCCAAACTAGGGTACTACGAATTTAGAACCCTAGTTGAATAAACTTAAGTCCGAGCGTTTCTGCGGGAAAATGTAAGCATAATCAATAATAAAAACGACAGTGCGCCACTTCCGCTACTTTTAGAGCTGCCACTATCATCGCTCGCAGCGCTTGCAGTAATAATAATATTTATTTGCTGCTGTGAAACCGCTAAATAGGTATCGGTGACTTGAATGCTTAGTACCACCGTAGCGGATTGATCGGGGGCTATAAATGTAACTTGTTGGTTGTTGACATCGCTAAGCGCTATTGTTGGTCCAGATACTTGGTTCCAGGCGATGCTTTCAATATCACTGTCCGAGTCAGCAATGGTTGCGCTGATATTTACTGTTGCTCCACCGGTTACAGCCATCGACGATTCAAGTACAATCTCTGGAGGTTGGTTTACGTAAATAGTGATGGAACTATCAGTTTGGCCGCCATCATTGTCGGTTATCGTCAGCATAAAGCTCAAATTGCCCGGTTCTTGAGGCGCATCAAAACTAGCCAATGAAGATTCCGAATTATCCAAACTCACTTCCACACCTGACAACTGCGTCCATTGATAATTAACAATCGTACCATCACTGTCATTACTTCCACTTCCATCAAGTTGAATATTATCAACATAGTTAACCACTGTAGGCGCGTTGATTATAGCCGTTGGAAGTTGATTGTTCGTGACTATCACCTCTAAATCCTGTTCGGTTGATTCTCCTTGTCCGTCTGTAACCGTGAGTGTAAATAGTAAGTTAGATGTTTCAATTGGTGCCGTGAATTCGGCAATTGCGGTATGACTATTTGAAATGGTGACTGCCGTACCACCAGTTTGTTGCCACTCAAATTCGGCAATAGCACCTTCTCTATCATTGCTTCCTGAACCGTCAAGTTGCACGGTTGCACCGGTGCTTGTTTGGGTTGGTGCGGATATATTAATGTTTGGTAGCAAATTGGACTTGTATAATCCACCGCTGTAGGTTGCTATATAGATTTCATCAGGTTGATGCGGGTTTGCTAAAATATGGCGAATGTCTAATGGCTCCACATCTCCTGCAATTGGAATGAAAGTCGTGCCGTTGTCGGTCGACTTGAATAAATGTTCACCATCAGTAGTAAGGTCAAATCCAGTACCCAAATAAACGGTATTAATATCGTTAGGGGCGATTTCAATGGCTGAAATTGCTCCACGTTCAGTATTGAAGGACATTTGCTGCCAACTGGTACCGTTATTGGTACTACGGAAAAGTTTGTTAGGCTGAACAACGTTAAGATCGATGTCCAGTTCTATCTCGGTGGTTACAAATAAGGCTGAATTCGCTAAGATTTGATTCGTGAAAATGTTATCCAGCTGTAGGTCGACGCCTATATTTAATTGCTGGAAAGACTGTCCCTGATCTTCACTGCGCCATAGTTTTCTTGAATCTACCGAACTTTGTTTGGCAATGACATACAATGTTCCGTTTTCGCTCAGAGTCATTCCGTCAACCCGACTGACTTCTGGTTGCTCTGATTTTTGCCAACTGATGCCTTCATCATTTGAGATAAAAAGACCATCTAGCGGAGACCCCAGGAAAATAGCAGAACCAGCAACTGAAGTGCGTAATATTTTTGATACAGAAACAAAAGAAGGTAACCCTGCTTTGATTTTATTCCATGACTGACCGGCATCAATGGTGCGATACAAACCATTGTTACTACCGATAAGGCTCGTGCTCAGTAACATTAGTGAAGAGTTGTTGTGGTCGACCCATAAGTTTTCTGGGCGAATAAGGGCTTTTAGTTGATTGTTATAACTCTCTGGTAATCCTTCGATTTTCAAGCCTTGATTAATAGTACTCCAGTCGGAGCCATTGTTTGAAGAGTGCAACATCCCTTGATAATAAGATGCCATTATAATGTCTTCGTCTTTAATAGGGTTTATTTTAAAGTCGGCAACATAACTATTATTTAATCCAATCGATTTTTGTTGCCAGTTATTTCCCGACCAGAAGTTGTTATAAAAAACACCATCGCCAATATCCCCTAGGTAGAGTTTCTCATCGCCAAGTGAGAGTAAGGATTGAATATTCTGATCGGTATTGATAAATTGCCAAGTTAGTCCCCTGTCTTCGCTTTTCCATAGAAAGGAAGACAACGCTTGATAAGCAAACATTACTTGGTCATCGACAGGGTCCTGCAACAGCCTATCAGCCAGAACTAGTTTATCTTGTGAATCACAAGTCATGCCTGGAATTGGACAGCTTATTAACCCACTGTTTTGTAGTGACCAACTGCTACCGCTATTGTCTGAAATCCAAATGCCATCTATCCCAAGTGCAAACAGCTGGTTACCATCATTGGAACTGACGATGCTTGAAAAACCGTGGTCATTGCTGGTTGATTGGTTGGGAGTGATATTGACCCAGGAATTATCAATCGTTGATTGTCGGTAAATTCCGTCTCCCGATTCAAAGTCATTGTGAACTGAAAGTGCTACTCGACCTGATACTAATGTAAAATCTGTAATATAGGATGAAATGTTCAACGAAGGGAGTGTTATCATTTCCCAGCTGTCTCCGGCATTTAACGACTGGTAAATTTCAGCGTTAAGAAATACTTCGTTGCCACCTATACGAATGACGATATGCTGAGAGTTTGACGAATCAACTATGATCTGTGAAATATGTCCAACAAAATTACCAACCGGTAAGTTGACAGAAATCTCCTGCCAATTAATACCTCCATCTGTTGAGCGAAACATTTCGTTGCTGCCCGCTGCTCCGGCATAAATTGTATTTGAGTCAGTGGAAGCTATAGCTAATGCGCCAAAGTGAGTTCGATTACTGAACGCTGGAATTTTATCCCAAGTATCTCCAGAATTATCGCTAACGTATAATCCGGCCGACGTTACTGATGCAAAAAGTCGCTCTGGTTTATCTTGGTGTCCTACGAGTGAAAATATATTGCCACCCTGAGGTCCTATTGGTAGCCATTTTTCTGCGTGTACATTTTGATATGTAAACAAAAAAACAAATACAAACAAAGAGCGTATTAAAATAGTCCTGTCAAAAAACATGAATTTTCCTAGTTCAAAGTTAAATAGAATTGTCGGTTAGTTTGAGCTTATCAAAATTAACAAGAACTGAACAAACCAGTTATCCAATAATAAACATCATCTTTAAGTTAAAGTCTGAATCTTTAATTGATTTGTGAAACAGTCGCCAAAATATTAAATGATTCCTCGCATCGAAAAGTCATAACGTTTTGTTAGTGGACATCATTGTTTGTGATCGTTTAAAGTAGCCAACGTTTATTAAATGCTTGCTCAAGTTGAGCAGGTGCTAGGCCAGTTAAATCGATTTATACAAAAATAATAATTGAATTCAGTGTTACAGAAAAATATTTTGAACTAATAAAAATTAATATATATAAGAATCCACGGAGATGTTTTATGAACGGTGTAGTTAAAGGAGTGTTACTCTCTTCAGCTCTATTAATCTTGAGTAATCAGGTGTCGGCAAAAGAAGAAGTCAAGTTTAAGAGTTATGATGCAAAGATTTCTGGAGCGAGCGACCATCATTTGATGAATCGCTTTCCGGGTGCAGTGATGTTTGACTATCAATTCAAAAAGAAAAGTGACTATGAACTAATCATGGGAACCATAAATTTTGAAGAATCGGATGAGCCAGAGGAGACGGGCTACCGAGTACAACGAATTGAGACACTTTCAGGTGATATCACTCGTATAGTCTATGATTACCCCAAATCAACATCGCCTGATGAGATTTTAGAAAGGGCAAGTAATGATTTAAAGGAGCAAGGTTTCGAAGAACTTTTTAACTGTGCAAAAGAAGAATGTGGATCGGCATTGGGTTGGAAGTCATATTTATACAACCACCTCGGAGAGATAGACCTGAAACAACAATATCTTGTTGCTAACCATGGAAATACGACCGTAGCATTTTATGTTAACGAACTTGCAGGTCAACCAAGGGGCGTTTTTGATGTGGTAGTCGGAATCGACAACCACGCTAAAGTAAATATTTACTTTGAAAGTGATCAATATAATGTAGCGTTGAATCAACTAGGGAGTGCTAGAGCAATGGTTGAGAAAGCTATCTCTGAGCAACAAGTGTTGATTGTTCAGGGGTTCGCTGACGAGTCAGGAAGTGACGAGTATAACCAAGCGTTATCAACAAAAAGAGCAGAGCAAGTAAAGAAAAGGCTGGTTGAACTTTTTGCTATACCTGAAAGTAAAGTAGAAACTATAGGGTTCGGAGCGATTAACGCTTCTCAAGGAAGTTCTTCTGCAAAGATAAGAGTTCAAGACCGAAGAGTGGATATTTTACTCAAAGAAAGTTCGTGATTAAGTGAGCGTACAATATTCTAGTAACTTTCAAAGTTAGAATTATTCAAATCGTTTTCAGTCGAACTTAAACTTAAACTTAAACTTAAGTTTAAGTTTAAGTTCGAAAGATGAGTTTTCTAAGTGCCTATAAATAATTCGTTTCGAATTAAATTAATAATTTGTTAATGAGCGGTTAATTTAATTGGAATCATTTAGATTGCAAAAAGAGGTTATCACTTTTTGTTATTTGCGTATTTCAAAATGAGATTTAAAGGAGCGAAATTAGATACTAGTTTGTTTGTTGCTGTGCGATAAAAACTCAGTGTGTGATATTAATTTGGTTTGTTTTGTGATCGAAGTCTCATTTTCGTGGTGATGTTAAAAAGTCGGTATTATTAACCTTGACTGAAATTGGCGATTAAGAGATTCTCTCGCTTGGGAAGTTAGTCGTTTGCAATAATCGAATTTAAAGAATTTATTTTATTTTTCTTGCAGTTTAAATCGGTTTGTATTTTGCGTAAAAACAAAATCCTTTGCATTGCTAATTTTCTGGATAAAAACAACTCAAAAAATTCACGCGATAAATAAGGATATCTAAAATGAATAAATTCAATAATTTAAATCGTCGTCAACTTGGCCAGGGCATGACTGAGTACATCATAATCGTTGCACTCATCGCAGTTGCAGCGATTGGTACTTACGGTTTCTTCGGTCAATCAATTCGAAATCAAGTTGCTGGTTTAACATCTGAAATTTCAGGTCAAGATTCAAGCACTCAAATCCAACAAGCTCAAACTTCAGCTACTGAAGGTGATGCTCTTGCCAACGAAGAATATAACCTAAGTAATTACAACGAAGGTGCAGCTCAAGATAATCCATAGGCTAAAACTCATGAAAACTCTTAACCAGCTATATTCGCGGGGACAGGGTATGACTGAGTTTATTATTGTTGTCGCTTTGATCGCAGTTGCCGCAATTGGAACCTACGCTTTGTTCGGAGAATCAATTCGGAATCAAGTCGCGGGTTTAACGATGGAAGTATCTGGCCAGGATTCAGGTGGCCAGATAAGCCAAGCGCAAACCAACGCCAATGATGCAAACGATCTTGCTAACCAAGAGTACAACCTAAGTAATTATAACGAAGGTGCCGCTCAAGGTGATGGAAGCGATAGTGGTACCGGCATAGACTAAGTCGTACTTAATAATTTTGTTTCCAGTTTGAAGAAAAGGAAAACCCTCTCAGGGTTTTCCTTTTTCTAATGTGTTTTTTAATAGGAAGACAGGGATAGCAATGCAACGCGTAGACAAGCAAAAAGGTCAGAGCCTTATATTGGTGACCTTGTTTTTGGGTATAATTTCAATCACTGTGTTAGTCGTTTTTAACGCAGGAATTCTCTCTAAAGAACGAGTTAAACTTCAAAACACTGCTGATGCTGCAGCATACAGCGCGGCTGTATTAGTAGCACGGGATCTAAACTTTCAATCCTATACCAATCGAGCGATGGTCGCAAATCAAGTGGCTATTGGGCAATACGTAGGGTTGTCTTCTTGGCTAGAAATGTTAACTAACTCCGCAGATAATTTAGCGACTATAACTTCATGGATTCCTTATGTTGCTGCTGTAACTAGTGCTATCGATAGCGTTATGGATGCTGTCAACTCGGTTGCTCAACCGATACTAGAATACGCCACAACACTTACCGACTATGTGATTCAAGGTATTTCAATTGGACAGAAGGGGTTTCATGTAGCCATGGGCCTTGCATCTTACGATACGGCTAATAAAGTCATTGAAGCCAATGACCCAAAGATTAATTTTGGCGCTGCTTCTATAGCAACTTTCACTGCAGATAACTACCAGACTTGGGTGAAATTTCCAGAATCAATTGATACCAGCAGCGACAACGAATTCGACAAAACAAGAAAAAAGGAATTCCATTCGATCACTAATGATTCAAGGGATCGTTTTTCAAAATACCGGACACACAATTGGTTTACTTTGAATCTATTGGTTTTCAAAATTAGGGTAAAAAAAGCGGGTGGTAGTGACTTAGTTGACTCTGGGGACAACACCGAGACATGGACAGCTATGGACACGGTTGCCATCTGGTTTGGAAATTACAAATGCAAACCCTTTAGTTGCAGATGGAAGTGGAATGAAGCCATTCCTACTGGTTGGGCATCGGCTCGTTCAGGTGAAAACTACAATATGTATAAGAAGAAATCTGGTATTTGGGGAAACACTTGGGACTTGAATCCAATAACTTCCAATTGGGCCGCGAGTAATATGAATGAAGTGGGTTCTTACAGCGGGTTACAAGATTTTTATGACATCAAGGATGATGGGCTGATAGATAATACGCCAAGTGTACGGGTTATATTAGGAAAGTCTGATTCCGACCTACGAACTTCTGCTAATGCAAAATCCGAGGGTATAGATGGTGAGTTGGCCCATTGGGGAGAAGCCTCGCTAAATATTGAAGAAGGCAGCAGGTTAGCAGGCAGTGATATGAGTGCAATTAGTAAGGCTGACGTTTATTTTAAAAGGCCCAACGATCTAGCATCCATGAGGAGGCTCGATGGACGATACGAGTTCGGCAATCTTTATAGCCCTTATTGGCAGCCAAGACTGATTGATACAAACAGTACGGATCGAGTGCTAAGTATGTTGATTATTAATGCGTTGTAGGGAGAGATAAATGATTTTACGAAACAAAGGGCAAGCGATTGTTGAGGCCGTGATTGCGATGGGCAGCGTCCTAGTTGTTGTGGTCATTTTATTGCCACTACTTGGTAAGTTCGTCGAAACTACTCAAGCTACAGATCAAGCAGCTCGCTATATGGCATGGGAAAGAACTGTTTGGTTCCAAAACGCACCATCAGATACATCCAATGCGGCAACAAAATCCAATGAAGAGTTGGAACAGGAAATTCACTGGCGATTTTTTTCAAATAACGAAGAATCATTGAGCAGTGATGATTCCTTACTCACAAAAACGTGGACAGTTGCCGATAATATTAACCCAATGCTTGCTACTTACCAAACCACGGAGAGCGGACGAGTCTCTTTACTAAACGCAACTAAAACTGAGGGAGACGACCAAGACCGAGTCGTTACTGCTCGAGTAACAGAATCTGACACACCAGGTCTTACGGGTGATATTGGGGGTCTTGTTTCATTGTTAGATTTTGGCGGATTTTCTGTAAACGATAAGGGGATGTACGGTAGTGAACTGGCATACACGTTTGCTGAGTTACCAGGAATTTTGCCCTTTGATGAAAGTTTTTCAGTGACGAGCGAGAGCAAATTATTTGTGTTAGGCGACGGGTGGAATACGTCGGGTAGGAATCATAATATTAAAATGGTACAAGGATTGACACCAAGTGCGATTCTCGATTTTGGTTTTGTTAATTCAGTTCGTGACGTCTTGGGGATTTTTCCGGTTGCGAGAGAACTTAGGACTAGTTGGTTGGATTTAGGTCGGGTTGATACTGAGCAGGCGCCTGAACAACGATTGTGTAGAGTGAGTGGAACAAAATGTTTATAACAAAATACTTAGAAAGATTAATTCTGCTTCCGTTAGTAATATTAGTAAGTTTTTCGGTCCAAGCAAATAATTGGCCTGATATGTCGTTTCCCAAAAAAGTTAAAATTAATATTGTTTCAGAAGATATGGTTTTCAATGGTATTCCGATGAAAACCTGGAAAATTGATACCGATATGACCCTGTCTCAAGTAACCGATTTTTATCGAGAAAAGTGGAAATCCATTGAAGATTCGCTTTATGACGAAAAGATTATCGATGATTGGACTTACATCAACTCAAAACAGGATGGGTTTGTTTTAACGGCTAAAATCCAATCTTATTTGGGTAAAACTACTGGGTATATGGGTATAAGCCACATGGCTGCCATTCGTAAAAATTTTGTGCTTGGTAATAATTTTCCGCTACCAAGACATTCCACAGTCATCAACGATATTTATGAAAAGGACCCTGGTGCCAATAATCGTTTTCTCTTATTTCATACTCAGCAAACAATTGCGACAAGCTATCAGTTTTTACTGAAGAAATTTTCAGATAGAGGGTGGAGCGCACAAAGTGCTGCTATAGATCCTCAACAAACCGGTGCTGTGATTACGATGAATAAAGACGCCGACCAATTGAATGTTATTTTTAAGAAACAAGCGCTGGGCACTCAAATTACCGCAAATATTGTGAAAAAGACGATCTTCTAGATTCCAAAATAGTAGGCTTTGAAATGAAAAAATTCACTAGATATCAAATAGGCCAGGCAACAACGGAGTATATTGTGATTTCTTTAATCATAATTGCGGCGTTAGGTGTGCCATTTGGTGATGAAGAAGAGAAAAGGAGTGTAGTCACTCGCTTGTCTGACATGATTAAACAAGAGTACCGAGCTTACAAGTACGCTCATTCCGTAGGTAATTTGCCCTAGTAATCTGTAGTTAGTATTAACACTATAATAATAAATGAGGAAGTCAATGAAAGTAGTTTCTGGTGATAGTTCCAGTAAAAAAAATTGGTTAATTTTGGTAGTGGCATTAGTCCTTGGCGGAAGCGCGGCTTGGTTATCGAGCTATTATCTTGATTTCAAAGAAGCCGAGATTAGGAATACGCTCGCAGGAAGTAATACAAAAAAAATCCCAGTGGTTGTGCCAAAATATCAAGTAGGTCCTGGAGATATTATTGATAGTAGCAACATGGTCGTTCGTGAAATTCCGTCGCAATATGTTCCTGATGGTGCATTTACTCCGAAGCAATTTAAGTCACTGATTGGACGAGTAGTAACTGCCGATATATCTGCTGGTAAACCTGTTTTGAAAAACAGCATAGCGGGAGTTGGAATCAAGCAGTTCTCTGATTTATTAACAGAAGGGCAACGGGCGATTACTATTCCTATGGATGAGTTTAATTCGACCGCTGGTATGTTAGTAGCAGGTGATCGTATAGACCTTTATCTTTTGGCAGATAAAAAAACTATTACCGGGTTTAAAAGCAAAGAAAAATCATCAGCACTTTATTTAGTTTTAGAAAACGCAGTTGTGCTTGCTACCGGAAGAAGCACTCTTGAAGATATGGTGATAAAAAGTAATTCAATGCAAGCTTCCGATTTTGATCAATATAACACGATCACTTTAGGTATACCGCTTCGTGACGCGGGTCGGCTTGGACTCGCTCGTCAAGATGGAAAGTTTGTGGCTATGTTAAGAAATAGAGAAGATGATAAGCGAGTAAAACATCGATTGTTGGATTCTAATGACGTTTATATGAATGTCGCAAAAATTGAACACAAGGTTGAATACATCATAGGCGGTTCTGCCAAAAAAGGAATTGCTTCTGTCGCAGAGCAGGCGGTGGAAATGAAAAAGCTCGCAAGAAAGCTTGGCCAAATTGATGAATTGATCAATCCAGATAAAAAATAAATAGCGAAGTAAATCAAACTAGTTTGATTGTTTATGAAAAGTTTTCGACAAAATCTATTTGTCTAATACGTTAATAACAAAAAGAAGATGGAAGTAATGCGAATAATTAAAATTGTAGTAGTCATCTTAATAGCGTCTATCTGTTCAAACGCTACCGCAGTAGATACAGCAAAAGTAACAATGCACGTCGGTTCGTTAAAAATGCTACCAATAAAAAATATCAGCCGTGTGGCCATCGGTAAAGGCGATATTGTTAGTACCAAGATAATTGAGGGTAAAGGGCTTCTGCTAATAGCCGAAAATGCTGGGAATACTGATATGAGAG
This sequence comes from Kangiellaceae bacterium, assembly GCA_019090895.1. GTDB lineage: Bacteria > Pseudomonadota > Gammaproteobacteria > Enterobacterales > Kangiellaceae. The sequence continues at coordinate 52,814 of JAHRVB010000051.1, read as the reverse complement.
TGTGGCGTGAAGGAGAGCGTGAAACCAGAATAAAAGTGAATGTTACTATGGCCGATCCAGCAAAACTCTTGTCTTCAGTTAAAGAATTTATTAAAACCTTTCCCAAAGTGACTAGCCGAATTGTGAACGGTGTAGTTGTTTTGGAGGGGGAAGCTCAAAAAGAAGAAATAGAGCATCTAAATCAATTAAAGAGCGTCGTTCCAGATGTTGTTGTACTCGTTAAGCCTGAGAAAGTTAAGATGGAAAAGATGATTCAAATGGATTTAAAAATTGTTGAATTTAGTAAGAAACAGCTAAAAAATCTTGGGATAAAATGGGAAAGTGTTATTGCTGGACCGGCGGCGGGTTATGCCGGTGCTCCGATCACAAACCAAATCTTCAATTTAGCCAGTGGCTCACAAAACGGCCTTAGTGAAGGAATATTAGGCAGTCTTACCGACGCAAGTGCAAATGCAGGTACAAATCTCCTCGATAGTGCGACCTTCGGATATGCGGGGCTTATCACAGGTATTAGCTCACAGATTAATTTAATGATGGACAGTGGAGACGCAAAACTATTAGCTGAGCCTATGTTAAATACCCGTAGTGGTGAATCTGCAAAATTCCTAGCTGGTGGGGAATATCCGATCCCCATAGTACAAGGTAATGGTGCTATTTCTGTTGAATTCCACGAGTATGGAATTAAATTAGAAATCGAACCTGTGGCCGATGATGCTGGGAATATTTTGTCGAAAGTTAAAGCTGAAGTTAGTACCTTGGATTTTTCGGTTGCTACTAGAGATGGAATTCCCGGTTTATTATCTAGAAAGACCGATACTGTCATAAATGTCAAACAAGGCGATACCATTGTGCTGTCGGGCTTGGTTAATTCGAATCTTTCTACCGCAGTGAGCAAAGTGCCGTTTTTAGGCGATATTCCAATTTTGGGAGAGCTGTTTAAGTCGAAAGACTTCCAAACTAATAAGACTGAGTTAGTGATTTTTGTGACTCCGCGAATCGTTACTCCAAATCAAGACATACACCAGCAAAACTTAACTCGTGGAACGGATATGATCGAGTCCTTTCGAAAACTAGACAAGTTACTAATACTGGACTAATAAATCGTATGTTTGAAGTTAAAGTCAGAACCCAAAAAGGTACCGAAGTAGCGCATTTACGTTGCACAAGTGATAACTGCGGATTGGGAAAATCTAAGTCTAATCTAGTTGTACTACACGGCATAAAAATTGCGCAGGAACATGCTGTATTAAAATTAGTTGAAAATGGTATTTTCATTCGTGACATATCCAATAGTCGTACCGGCGTGGCTGTAAACGGAAAAAAAATTGAAGAATCAGGTCCTCTAACTGAAGACGATACGGTTCAAATTGGTGGTTATATTATTCAGATTACACCGCCTAAGAGCCAACAGCATAAAATATCTGAATCGACAGATGTGAACTTGGATATTGTTGAAACTAAACCACAAGATAACGAGATAACTGAAGTTCTTCCACAAAAGAAACCAGTCAACAAGCTCGATGGAAAACCATCTAAAGATATTGTTGAGCGAAACAATTGGCGGAAAAAAGTCCATCAAGCACTGTTAAAACAGATAGATTTACGTCGAATTAAAGTGAACGAAATGTCCGACGATGTCCTTCGGGAAAAAAGTCGGGAATTAATTCTGCAAGTAATGGAAAAAATAAACGATCTGCCTAAACATATCGATCATGTGGAGCTCGCAAATGAAGTGCTGGATGAAACTGTTGGTTTAGGACCTCTAGAGAAATTGCTATCAGATAAAGATATATCGGAAATTATGGTTAATTCTCATGACCAGATTTTTTATGAAAAGGCGGGGAAATTATTTTTATCCGATGTCGCATTTACTGATGACCATGCTGTCATTGGCGCGATAGAACGTATCGTCACTCCATTAGGTCGACGAATTGATGAAAGTTCACCAATGGTTGATGCTCGTTTGAAAGACGGCTCTCGAGTAAACGCAATCATTCCGCCGCTAGCACTTAAAGGACCTTCAATAACGATTCGAAAGTTTATGAGTAATAAACTGACGGCCGAAGATCTTGTCGGATTCGGTGCGATGAATTATGAGATGATGGAGTTTCTTAAAAATGCAGTTTTGTATAAAAAAAACATGGTGGTATCAGGCGGTACAGGGTCGGGTAAAACAACCTTGCTAAACGTATTATCAAACTATATTCCCGATGATGAACGAATTGTAACAGTAGAAGACTCCGCAGAATTAAAACTTACTCAACCTAATCTGGTTTCGCTCGAAGCGCGTCCTCCTAACCAAGAAGGTAAAGGAGCTGTTGAGATTCGTGACTTAGTCAAGAACTGTTTGCGAATGAGACCAGATAGAGTTGTTGTTGGTGAGTGCCGAGGCGGCGAAGCGTTGGATATGCTGCAAGCGATGAATACCGGGCACGATGGGTCATTGACAACCGCACATGCTAATCGACCAAGAGATTGTATTTCGAGACTTGAAGTGATGGTGATGATGTCAGGAATGGACTTGCCGGTATTAGCCATACGCGAACAAATTGCATCGGCGGTGGATATTATCATTCAGCAGACCCGTTTTTCTGACGGTTCAAGACGGATTACATCAATTGCCGAACTCACTGGAATCGAGTCAGGCACTGTACAGTTAGCAGAAATATTTAGATTCACACGTAGTGGCATAAACCGTGAAGGGAAAATTCTAGGTCATTTTGAAGCAACCGGCTTGATACCGGAATTTTATGAGGAACTTTCAAGGAATGGCATAGAAGTTAACCTTGGAATTTTCAGCAAACGAGATGTGATCTAATGTTTAAACTCATTGTTATCGCCATCGTTTTTGTTACAGTTGTCTTGATGATATTAGCAGGTTCAAAAATATCAGCGATGCTCGGTAAATCTTATCAAGAAGAGTTTACCGAGTCTGCCTCGAGAAATCTTACTGATCTATTTCTATTTATTGAGCCACAAACTCTATTTCGATTCAACTTATTAGTTATTCTAATTGGCTCATTATTAACTTGGTTAATAACGGAAAGTTTATTTCCTGCGATTGTTGTTGCACTGGTTTTAATGGCAATGCCGAAGAAAATCTATCGATTTTTGCGCAATAGACGGCGAAAATTATTCGTCTCACAAATGCCTGACACACTGATAATGCTTTCTTCGAGTATGCGAGCAGGCAGTAGTCTAGTTGGAGCTTTAGAAACAATGGTTTCTGAAGCTCCTGAGCCGACAAGTCAGGAATTTGGGTTGTTCTTGCGAGAATTGCGACTAGGAGGCGACTTTGGTCCAACACTCGATAAGATGTCTGCTCGAATTGATGAGGCGGAAGTGGACTTGGTCGTTGCTGGAATGAAAATTTCGAAGGAGGTTGGTGGAAATCTCGCCGAAATGTTGGAACGTCTTGCGAGTACTTTACGAAAAAAACTTGAGATGGAGGGAAAAATCGAAGCGTTGACGTCCCAAGGAAAAGCACAAGGGATTGTGATGTCATTATTGCCGGCGCTTATAGTGCTGGCCCTTAATCATATGGAGCCAGAAGCGATGGAGCATTTATGGAACGATGTAACTGGCTGGATTGTTATTGCAATAGCATTAACGATGCAATATATCGGTTATCGGTTCATTAAAAAAATTGTCACCATTGACGTTTAGCTAAAACAGTCGATAAAAAGTAATTATGAAAAACATGAAAGGTAAAGAATAAAGAAATATGATGTTATTAATTATCATTTTGTTGATCGCCGCGGCAACAGTTTTATTTGTCATAGCGCAATATAACGTGCGTTCGCATGTACCAAGCGACCAGCGGTTATTTATGGATCCATTACCATCCAGTTTGAAAATGATATGGCCGATGGTCAGATTTTTGGCTTTTTATATTGGTGAAAGATTACCAATTGATTATCTAGAAAAAAGCAATCGAAAATTACGTTTATCGGGAGTGTCTTTTATTTTGACAGCTGAACAGTATTTCTCGGTTAGATTGCTTGCAGCGATTGTCGCGTTAATTATGTCTTTCTTTTCAATGGCGGCTCTTGGTGAAGTGAGTTACGGCTGGTTGGCATCATTCACTCTATTCGGTTTTTTCTTGCCTTTAATCACTTTGAATGATTTGCACTCAAAGAGGAAAAACAAAATCATTAAAGATCTGCCTATGTATCTCGATTACATCACCATGTCAGTTCAAGCCGGTCTTAATCTCTCTGGTGCGTTACAACAGGCGGTAGACAAAGGTCCTAAAGGTCCATTGCATGCAGAGTTTGATGGAGTAATCCGAGATCTGCGTGCAGGTATGAGTCGGACTGATTCACTGCGAGCAATGGCTGAACGTGTTCAAGTTAAGGAAATTAATAATTTAGTGAGTGCACTTGTTCAAGCTGAAAAAACAGGTGCGAGCTTGAGTGCAACTCTTAGTATTCAAGCGGATCAACGACGTGTTGAACGATTTCAAAAGGCGGAGAAAAAAGCGATGGAAGCACCGGTTAAATTGGTTTTTCCTTTGGTTGCCTTTATTTTCCCAGTAACGTTTTTAGTGCTCGGTTTTCCAATCGCGATGAAAATGATCCATGGAATGTAATTTAACTATGAGTGCCGCATCAGTCGATGGTCGTCCAGTGTTAGCGGAATTATATATAGCTCGCACAGCGTGGCAGAGAACACGGGGGCTTTTGGGGCGGTCGCCATTAACGGATAGCCAAGGACTGCTTATCGAAAAATGTCATTCTGTCCATATGGTTGGTATGAAATATGCGATTGACCTTTGTTATCTTGACCAAGACGGTAGAGTCATGAAAACCATTGATAATTTCAAACCTTGGCATTTTTCATATTGTCTTGGCGCTAATGCGGTCATTGAAATGATGAGTGGAATGAATAAGCGGTTAAACCTATCTAAGGGGAAAAAAATTGAGTGGAGTTAGACGATGAAGTTTATCTGTTTGGTCGCGATATTATCGCTACTTTCTGGTTGTAGTAGTAATGCTAATAAAGGTCAGTCGGCGGCAATTAAAATTGAGACAAGAGCACAACATTATTACAAATCAGCTAACCTGCAGTTAGCTGAAACAGAGTATCTTGCGTTAATAAAACTTGTTCCTCTTTATGCTGAAGGCTGGTTCAAGTTGGGCAATATTTATTTGAGAACTAATCAACTAGAGGCCGCAATTAGGCATTATAAAAAAGCATTGTCATATGACTCAAAAATGAGCAAAGGGTGGCATAATTTAGCGTTAGCACGAATTAGACAGGCGACTGATACGTTGGTTGAAGGAAAGCAAAAAGTTGATGAGGGGAATTCAGCGGAAATCCAAATTTTATTGGCTAAACTCTTGAGACTTCAGCGAGTCGAATAATACAATGTTTATAATACCTATTACTGCTTAGAACAAATACAAAGTTAGAAAAGTGTTCAAATAATAAGAGATTACCAATAAGGTCTATCGAAAGAATAAATGTATTCAATATGAACCAGGGAACTAATAATATGAAGGTCAATCATTTGGGAAGTCGACAAAGCGGCCAAAGCGCTTTTGAAATGGTACTGGTGCTTCCCGTCTTATTGATCCTGATTTTTGGTATTATTCAATGGGGGTTTATTTCCCGAACTAAAATCACAATGAATACCGCAACTGAATTAGCAGCGCGCGCGGGTGCTTTAAATAATGGACAACAATCTGAAATACGGTCGGCATTTTCACGCGGTATGGTTCCTCTGTTTATGCAAGCGCAAACCGGTGAAATTGCATTAGTTAGAGCGTTAGCCAGAGCTACACTCGCGGTAAGAGTAAGAAGTCAACTTACTATTCTTAATCCTAGCACTGAAGTTTGGAACGAATTTCGGACAACTGTGATCTATCCTAATCAACGGATAGAAGTAGATGAAATAATAAATGATAATTTGATGTTCAGACCATCAACTCAACAGAGTATTGGTGATGGTGTATTGATGAATATTCAAGATGCAAATTTATTAAAAATACAAATGGATTGGTGCGAGGAACTAATTGTTCCTGTCATCGGTTCACTTATTGTTGAGGCTGCAAGTGGGTTGTTTTCAACGTCAGCTCAGCAACGACGATGTAATGTCATTGGATTTGCGTTAAATGCTCCGTACTTAGCGATGCGTAGCACTGCCACCTATCGGATGCAAACACCTTTTAGAAATCGATAAAAATTCTACGATTGAGTTGAATTAAAGTCAATATACGTAAAGTAAGGAAAATTTATGTTTAGCAAAAACAAGAATATGCTGCGGTATTTGTTAGTGATCTTATTTGCTTTTAGTTTAGCCTCTTGTGGCGACTTTAATCCTGAGGTAAACCAGCAAGAAACTGTGACACAAGATGGTAGTGATGGTAGTGATGGTGGAAACGGCGATGGCGGTACGGGTGGAAGCGGTGATGGCGGAACGATTGACCCCGCGACCGGCTCGTGGGAAAAGAAAGATGAGGATGGGGATGGTGTGCTAGATGAAATCGATGACTTTCCGTTTGATAAAGATAAAACCATTTATCCTCAGTTTTCAGACATAGAACCAAACGATAATCCTTCAGTTGCTGTCGAACTGAATGTGGAGCCACCTTTTCGCTTAACAGGAGCGATTAGTAATAATTCTGACAATGGTGATCTCTATGCTTTTACTGGAAAAGCGGGCAAAGCGTACACTATTATCCTTAGAACGAGCTCTCGTATCTTTGTACCACAAGTTTATTTTTCTGATAGTAATGGTGATGTTCTCAACTTTGGTAAAATCAACCTTAATTCGTCGCTGGGTATCACGTCCGTTGCCGTTCTGATTCAAGATGATGGGCTCTATCATGTGGGGGTTGTTGATAGTAACTTCAAAGGCGATATCGATTTTAGTTATACAATTGAGGTATTCGAAGACCTCGATGTTGATGCGATAGATGATATTAAAGAAGCGGCACTAGGAATCAATAGTGAGAAACAAGATACAGATAACGATACCATTCTAGATGCGGAAGAATACTATTTTCTAGATTCAGCTGGCAATAAAGTACTAGATGCCGACGGCGATCAAATACCCAATTGGCTAGATGATGATAGTGACAATGATGGGATCAAAGATAGAGTTGAAGAAGCCTATGATGTTGATGGCGACGGTCTTGGTAACTTCTTGGACCTTGACTCAGATGGTAATTCCCTATTGGACTCCAGTGAAGTGGGTCAAGATTCAGATGCTCCCGATGATTTCGACTTGGACAATCTGCACGATTTTAGAGACTTGGATGACGATGGTGATGGCTTATGGGACGTGTACGATAGTGAACGATTAAAAACTATAGCTGTGGCAAATGGTGAGGATTTGTTTCTCTTAGCTTTGGAAGCAATCCACCCAGGTGAACTTACAGTCAAAAACTTTATTCGAACCGGTGACACCTTGTTTTTGACCATTGAGAATAACTTGCCTCAAGCAGACACGATGTATGTAGTTTTTCAACATGGAACGACGAGTAGTAATGTTGTCGCAAACCTCGTTGATAACAGTATTCAGGTGAAAATTCCAGCAGGAACGGAAAGTGTTTATTTAACTGATGGACTAGTCCGGTCTAACAAACGAAATGTCCAGCTTGAACCAGAAGGCGCTCCAGTCATGACGGAGTTGAGCACCAAAGAAATTATTTCCGGAGAACAAATCACCATAACAGGTGTGGATTTTTCCGACGATGTCACGGTTTTGTTTGAAGGTATCGGTGCCATTCCTGATTCTATTTCTAGCAATAGCGTTAGAGTTACCGTACCAGAAGACGTTAAAACTGGCGTTGTAAGAATTAACAATCTAGTGGGCGATAGCAATAATATATCCTATTTTGTTAATCGAGTGGTTGATATTACTTTCGCTCCGGTTGGTGGCATTAGTCAAGACACAGCCCAATTAGAAGCTATTGGAGGAACGGTCGCTGAACGAGTTGGTGATACCAATCTATATCAGTTAGAAATTAGAGAAGGTTCACCAGTCGCCATATATTCATGGATTCTTGATAACGAAGGAAATAAAACAGGTAAATCCCACGTTTCAGGTTATTCTTTCCCATCGATGGATTCTCTAGAACTTGGATTGAATAGTACAGCAATTAAATTAATCATTGATTTTATTTCACTTTCTAATCTTGATAATACTCGGCTAAGTGAAACGAGAGACGCGATATTAACTTATCAAGAATACCAAGATGTGCTTTCACATTTAACGACTTTATTTGACGCTTCTCCGTCAGCGGTTGATCCTCTGGAAACAGACACGGTTATACTTTTGACAGAAAAAGCATCGTTAATTCTGGCGAAACTTGATGCAGACGGCCTGACTAAATCCGCCGCTGCGGCGAGAAAATTTAGTCAGAGTATACAAAAATTGAATGCCTTAATTCAAAGTAAAGCTGACGGTGTTTTGAAACCTGACATCACTACATTTGAATCAGCTTTCTTTAATATGAGCATGGAAGCCACGAACTTTTTAGACTCTTGGCTACCGAGTGATCCTAAGTGCCCTGAGAATACTGATGTTAACGATGAAGAAAAAGCTAAGATTGTTTATGACGGTTGTGTCGAGCTACAAAACAGAACTAGGTTGTTTTTAAGTACAAGAATTTTCCCGCTTGGTACTGATGATGATTATCGTGAAATCGACTTAGACAATCCATTAAGGAGTCATATTTCCTCGGCTTACGATAGTAATATGATAGGACCACAAGACGGAACGTTTCTTGGGATAGAGATGTGGTCTAAAGATCACTTATACCCAGAGTGCCCGTATCAAAATTGTGTCTATCAGGTAATCGCACCTGGCGTTGGCGATCCCCTTGGTCCGACACCATTTGATCTTAACGGTGCATCTGACTATGACAAGCAGACTAAAGAAGCGCGACAGTATTTGGGCATTAGAACAATTGTTGAGGGAATCTTGCTTAAGTACTTTGATTTGGTTTTAGTGCTAATAGATTACGAACCAACAGGGTTTGATCCAGTAGCCGTGACAAAAATTATGATTAAGTATTCTCCGTCACTAGTTGCAGAAGTTTCAAAGTTGTATAGCGATGATGATGTCACTGCAGAAGACCTCGATGCTGCAGCTTATAACATAGTGAATGAATTTTACAAAAATGAAGTGGAAATACTTTTTGACCTTGGTAATGGGTTCAAATTTGGCCCAATCATGAGCGAAATATTCGTTAGTATGGGGATAGAAACTGATGATTTATTGGCGATTACTGCTGAGGCGCTTGCTAAGCAGTTTACACCATTTAAAGGTCAAATGGAGGCGATTATTAAAGGCGCTAAAATCGCTGACATAATTATAGACCAAGTAAAAACAATTAAAGACATGGCTGCGGTTCCAATAAAAACTGATTTCATGGTTGTTTGGGGGCTTAATATTGTCGACATTGATCCGGTCATGATGAGAGCGATTAATCAAGATGAAGAACTAAGGGTTATCGGTTCTGGTTTTGGAATCAACGAACGATGGTATTGGTTTGACGAAGAGCCTATCACTATATTGGATGATTTAGGTAGAAGCGAAACTCTGGAAAGAATTAAGCACGATTCTGTTTCAGAAGATGGAACGGTATTGACAATTACTGTCCCTGGTGAGTATTTAGAGTTAGCAATAGGAAGGGATATTACTGTTACTGTTGAACATCGAGGCCAGACAGCAGTGTCACCAGTCAATATACAAATTGGAGATGGATTAGAAATTGCGAGACTCAGACCCGATGAAGGACAGCCAGGAGATATTGTTGTGATAGATGGGCTTGGATTTAGCTCAATTCCTTCCGGTAATACAGTGACCTTTGCCGGTAAGAGCGGAGCGCGAATTATTGCTAACGTCAATAGTGCTTCCGATAATCAACTGACTGTGACGGTTCCTAATGGAATAGTTACTGGTGATGTAACCGTTGAAGTGGGCGGCGTATTAAGTAATGCGCTGGTCTTTACGGTTCCTTTTGTTGTCGATATTACTTACGGGGACAACGGCAATCTAAACGATGATATTTATAAATTAGTTGTGGATGGAAATGTTGTTTCTGATGGTTCAGAGCCTAGCCGTAAAATAGGTCCCATTTCGATGGCAATGTCCGCTGGGCAGCATGAAATTCAGCTAGTTGGAATAAGGGCCGAAGATGAAATTGGTACTTATTATATCGAATTTGAAGGTGATGTTATTTCTATCTCTGGCGATGCGCAGGAAGGACGGGATTTACTGAAGGACACGACTAAAACTTTCACCATCGATGTCGGCCTGACGAAAAGAAGAAAATCAACTAAGGACTATTTGTTGAAGTTGCAGCAAGAATACTAAGTGTTTTCAGTCGAGAGTTTGTGATCTAACACACTCTCGTATTTATGTAACTAACTAATTGTCTCGACAATAAGATGGGATTTTATATGAAAAATTTCAAGTATTTTGTTTTTTCTTTTTTTGCTGTGATTTCGTTAGAGGCTCTATCCAATGAGTCTCTTGATAAGGAGTTGCAATCACGTTGTTTGGCGACTTTCGATTTGATTGAGAATAAAAATCTCGAATCATTTATCAGCTTGATGCCGTTTAAGCCGAGCAGCAAAGAGCTAGAGCATAGCCGTAAGCTGTTGGATAAAAAACATGCAGAGTGGTACCAGAAAAGTGGAGGTATCAACGAAATCAAACTGGGTAAATTGATATACGAAAAACCCAACAAGCGTTTGAAAAAGAGGTTTGCTGCGACAAAAAAAGCCAGGGCGAAGCTTCGAGTTTTAGCCAAAAACTATAATACCAGTACTTATTGTACTTTCGTAAAAACGCCAGCAGGCTGGTTTTTATCGAGTTTGCCATAAAATGAGGGGGATGGAACACATTTTTCTGGTAAGGCGGTATTTTCTATTGATAGCAGTTGTCTTGACGAGTTGTACGAGACAATCAACGGTGGATGATAAAGACGTTGGCTTTTACCTGGCAATTAATAGTATTGGTCATGGTCCGTTGTTTATAGATAGCTCGAAATTTGCGTTAATCACAGAGCAGAAGTATGCGAATAATCAGGTCAAAGAAATTCATATTATAGATTTGTCCGATTTAGCGAATCCAGTTCTTTTTTCAAAAATCGATCTCGGGAAAGATATTACGACTATCTACGATATCGAAGTAACAAAGGACGAGAAACGTCTTTTCGTAACAGTTCCTCGCTCGCTAAAAATATTTAATATTGAAAATCTTAGTAATGTTCATCTCATTCATGAAGAAAAAATTTCCTCCGCTCGTGATATTGAAATTACACCTGATGGCCGTTATCTTTATACAAACGGGTGTGAAGTGAAACATTGTTCTGGGATCTCAATTTACGAACTTGAGAATAATGTGGTTTTTTTAAAGTCGTTTTCTATTGGTCCGAGCTATAACTTGAAAATGTCTAAGAATGGAAAAAAACTAGCGTTTGTACTTAGTAAGAATAACGCACTATCAGTAGCTGAGATCTCTGTCCCGCTTATTTTTAAAGTGCTGGGTATTGATTCTTCAACCTATAACAATCGTGGTAAATTGGCTCCGTCAGGTAATCCAATGGGTATTGTGTTTAGTGAAGATAGCAATACTATTTTTGTTGCAGGCGGAGAAACCGGTCTTATTGTTTATGATATTTCTGATGGACTTCTAAATAAAGTTCAGCAAACAAATGGTGTATTTTCAAAATACAGGCCAAATCAAACAGGGATTATTAACTCGGTAGATCTTGTAAAGAATAAACTATATTTGACGGGGTCATTGACCACCTCAAAAGAATATTTATCGTTCATAAAACACGTTGATGAATCGACCTTGTTTTATGGTTCATCATTAAAGGTGTCACCAAGTGGAGCGTTTTTGATTTACGTCAATCACCGTGTGAAACCCAACACAATCATTATTAAAAGCTTGTCAACCAATGCAAGTAAGGAAACTTAATCGTGCTCAATTATGTAAAGATTTTATTGGTCAGCTGCTTGTTTTATTCTTTGAGTGTCTCTGCATTCAAGCCTTCAGAAAGCTATTGGCCAGTGTGGAAAGACGTTCTTTTAAACCATCTTACAGTTACCCAAGACGGATTGACAAAGTTCACTGTTGATGGGCAGGCAAGAGGCTTTTCACCGGAGGCGATACTAGAAGTGCAAGAGGCCAACGCGGGAGTTGATGACAATGAGGCAGATGTAAAGCGGGCACATTGTGACGAGGAGTATATCGGCGACGTTAGGGGGTGTAGTGGACGGCTAATAGAAATTAGAGATGAGATTGAACTAATTCTAACAACTACTGATGACCCAGATGTTTTTTATGCTAGAGAAAGACTGGGACAGGCATTGCACACGCTGCAGGATTTCTATGCTCATTCAAATTGGATTAATTTAGGTCATCGAGATATTTATTCGGCCTTGACACATAACGAAGATCCCGTTTCGCCTCAGGATGAGTGGGAAGGTGAAAATATTGAAGATAAATTGGGTTACGAAACCTGTGTATGGGATCTTGAATCCTTTGATGAAAAACCGCTTGGAATTTTAACACTTGGGCCTCGAGGGCTCGAAGTTGTAACAACTGGCTGGTTTGCAGGTTTTTTGGGTACAGCAGATCCCCTTTATTATAAATGTGATCATGGCATAGCGGAAGGCAATGGACTTAACAAAGACACACAAAATCAGTCTCTTCATGAAGAAGCCGTTCAAGTAGCAACTCTACATACCACTGATTATGTTATTCGAATTATAGAAAATGTGCTTGCAAGTTCAACCTTGACAAGAGAGCAACTCGATACAAATATCTCGAAGTTTTTAGGACAGTTACCATATGCAAACATAGGCTTCATTATTGATACAACGGGTAGTATGGGCGATATTGTTGCTGGCATTAAAAATGCGATGGCTCGATCGGTTGACGCATTAAAAGATGATGATAAAGACATTTCTCGATTCTTTCTAGTGTCTTACGGAGACCCTGGTATAGGCGAAATTCTTACCGCAACCAACCCCGATGGGATGCTGGCAAATATAAATTCTGTTCAACTTCGCGTACCAGATGATGGTGGGGATGCGCCGGAGTTGTCGCTTGATGCTTTATTAAAAATGGTAAATGCGGCAGCGAATAACACTGTGCTTTATTTATATACAGATGAAACGACTAAAAATCCTGAACTAGCCTCGTCGATTGTTAGCCTTGCAAATGAAAAGAACATCAGAATCAACTTTTTACTATCAGGTAATACTGATAGCGCTTATACCGATGTAGCATCAGGCTCGCAAGGCGATATCCATAGCTACGCACATACAGTTTCTGGGGCAGAAGGTACCTTCGTTTATATCGATCCTGAATTTTATGGTGGCACTGAGAAAGTAACTAAGCTTAGTGGAGTGTTGCCTGGAGTGATAGTTGGTAAGAATTTTCCTAAAACTGAGGTGTTGAAACACTTTGGTGCGACTCAATTGGATACTTTTCATAATTACACTATAGCTTCTACAAAGACTCCGTACGAACGGTTAAAAAAAGCTGGTAGTGAAGTTATTCATGACTTTCTAGTTGATGCAGAATCTTCTCAAATATTCGTTAATATCAGTATGCAGCAGTTAGGAATCGTTGGTTTGTTTAGACCGGATGGAACGGAAGTCTTAGTGGGAGACATTGACGTAACTATTACAAAAAGTAATGCGAATAGTAATTTTATTGTCGCTAACCCAAGTCAAGGCGAATGGCGAGTGAGAATTTCTGGAGAAGCCGGGCAAAGTTATGCGCTAAGTGTTGATACCATTTCCGATATTAAAATTCTAGATTTTGGGTTTGTAGAATACAAAGGTCGACCCGAACATCAAGGCTTGTTTCCAATCGAAGGATTACCTCTTAAATCATCGAGTCAAACAGTTTCTCTAACATTAACCGGAAAGATCAAAAACCTTCAAATGACGCTTGTGTCAGCTGAAGCAAATATTTTAGAGCAAGTAGAAGTTGAACTAGTGAAGCAGGATGAGTTTTCTTCGCGGTATTTAGGTAGCGTTTCCTTACCGGAGGATGTGTTCAGTATCTTAGTCTCAGGAGAAACTCAAACCGGAAGTAAATTTGAACGTACCTATAATCAAGCATATTCTGGGCAATCTGTTGAGGTTAGACCAATCAGCAAAATATCACAGTTATTCTCTCCAGGCGCTCAATATGATGTTGGTTTTAAAGTCACTAACACAGGAGATTTCGATACCTTCCAACTCCATGCAGAAATGCAGGATGGTACACCTATTGTTTTGTCGAAGGACGGAGTCTCTTTAACAAAAGGCGCAAGTGAAGAGGTTCGAGTGATATTTACTTTACCAGAAGATTTAGGTGGTGCAGACAAGTATAATTTAACGCTAACTGCAACTAGCATAGCAAATGAAAAATCGAATAATTTCTCTGTATTTACCGCTAAAGTTGATCGTAGCGATTTCGATTTGGATGGTATGTCAGACGATAATGAGCTCGTGATCTATGATGGCAACGGAGATGATATTGCAGACTACAAGCAATCAAATGTCGTTTCTTTACGAGCGGAATCTGGTTTAGGGCTAACTTTTGCACTTCCAGAAGAGCTTTCATTTGTTAGCTCTTTAGTTGGTTCGCTAACAGACCAAAACTTGGGATTGATTAACGACTCCTCTTCCCACGGATATTTTGAGTTTGAAACAATAGGGTTAGCTGTAGGCGAATCTAAGGAGATAAAGATATTTTACAAAGACAGGTTCTATCCATCAGCTCTTTATTCATTCGATAGAACAACTAACTTATGGTCTGAAGATACTAGTGCACAATTAGAAAATGGGTATGCACTTATTCAGCTTAAAAATAATCCTTACAAAGGATTTTTTGTTTACGATAATGTAGCACCCAAAGTCTTCGTATCCACTCAAACCACTGAAGAAAACTCAGCTGTTATGATAAATCTATTAGAAAACATTCAAGACGCTGATGGAGACAGTGTAGAGATAAGTGAAATAGAGGTTTCATCAGCCAAAGGTGGTTCGATTAGTAGAGTCGAAAATGATAGTGAACGGGTATTCTATACTCCACCCAATAATTATCAGGGTAAAGATACTTTTGAATTCACTGTCACCGATAACCAAGGCGCATTCAAAACGGTGAGGGTTGAAGTGGAGATAGTCGCATCATCAAAATCTTCAAGTGTGCCAACTACCGAGAGCACCAACGAGAGTGGTGGCGGCGTGTTAGGATGGTTTTTTTGGCTTATTTTCTTACCAATAGCTCTGTTCCGACAACGGCGAACCGGGGTTTGAGGTGTCGTTGACTGTAGATAAAAAAAAGGATGCTTTAGCGGTTTTGTAAGAAGATGACTTTTTTCAAAAGTCATCTTAATTTTAAGAAAATACTTCCGGAAAAACGGTTTAGTGATAGCCGTTTGTTCCAATTCTTAGCTAGCTTTTAGGAGTCAATAAATGAGAAACAGTCGTTCGAATATTGTTTTACTTTTATCAGTAATAAGCTGCTGCAATCTTGGCTTGAGTTGTGACGCGAAAGCCGAAGTCAATGTTGAGCAACTCGATTCACTAACCAATGTGATGGCGAGGGTCACTAAAGTAAGTAAAAAAATTCAGAGCTTAAACTCGGGGCAAGTATTAGCTGGATTTTCTCGAGATATTGCTCAGAAAAATAGCTTGGAGACGTCAAAAATTTTAGTCGCTGCTGGTGAAAATATAAATTATCCGGCGATATTAAAAGCCGAATTCGATCAATCAGTTGACAATGCACTTACTCTTGCTGAAGATATCATTGACACGACTAATAATACAGTTCAAAGCGCGGCTTGCCACAAGGCATTGGATAAAATTAGAGTGAGCTTAAAGCGGGTGAAACAATCTTTGCAAGTGGCATCAGCATTATCAGTGTCATTGGCTAAAACGCGTGCTGAAGCTTATATTGCTTTAACAAATGTTATGCCACTGAATATGATTATTGCTAAACTGGGTATGACTAAAATTTCAGTTTGTAGAGTTAAATAAATCCCATTGAATTTCGGTTAGTTAAGTAGCCATAAACACTATCACTCTTTACAACGGCTGATTAGGTGGTGTTTAGAGTTAGCTATAAACATTGAAGAATTGATTCGCTGGATAATCAATTCTTATGGCCCTATCTTTTCGAGCTCAATCTATCTCGGTAAGTGTCTTCAATTACTGACCATTGAACAGTAGAGTACTTCTCTATTGCATTATTCTTAGCTTAAATCTTGGTCACTATTTGAAAACGACGATTCCAAAAGCGAGGGGCACAATGCAAACTTCTATTTCTAATATATATGAATTTAGAATAAACAATCATTGTTTTGTAATAAAATGATGAATCTGTGTACTAATTAGACTGACATTCTGCTAGATTGTTGCCGCAGCAGACTGGGTTTATACTCGTTAAAGTGATCTGTTCGACAAGGCTCGTCTATAGCTATAATAGGAAATGTGTATGCTCGAAGTAAATAATTTACAAAAACGATTTCGTCTTGATAATAAAACGATCAAAGAAAACCTTAAAAGAAACAATGAGTTATCAGATCCACGCTATGAGGGACACTGGTTTAATGCTGTACAAGATGTCAGTTTTAGTTGTGATAAAGGTCAGGTCCTGGGACTTCTTGGGCCGAATGGAGCTGGTAAGACCACCAGCCTGCGAATGCTGTCGACAGCCATAAGCCCTACTGCAGGTAAAATTGCGATTAATGGAGAAGATGTAGTAGCCAATCCTCTGGCAATGAGACGAAGAATAGGGTTTTTGTCTGGAACAACTAGTTTGTACCATCGCTTGACGGTGAGAGAAAATGTTGAATATTTTGGTCGTTTACACGGTATGAAGGAACTGCATCTCGCAGCCGAAGTTGAAAAGATTTTTGATTTACTGGATATTCAAAGTTTTGCGGATAAAAAAGCTGACTCACTGTCAACTGGGATGAAGCAGCGAGCCAATATCGCGCGTACCGTGATTCATCAACCCGAAGTTATTGTGTTGGATGAGCCTACAACAGGTCTAGATGTGATCTCCGCCAAGACAATACTGGATTTTATTCAATCCTATAAAGGAAGCAATGTTCCAGTAATATTTTCTACTCACCATTTGCACGAAGTTGAAAAGCTGTGCGATAAAGTTGTGCTAATTAATAATGGCATGACCAAATTTAACGGTAGTTTAAGTGAATTTAGGGCTGTCGACCAAAGTCATGATTTATATGAAATTTTTGTAAAGTTAGTTAATAATGAGGCTCAAAATGTTTAAAATTTATTTAAAGGAATTACTCGAACTAACTCGAGATAAAAAAACCTTGATGTTCACCATTTTGTTGCCGACTTTATTGATGCCAATAATCATGATTGGGTTTGGTGCTTTGGTTGCCATGATTGACAATAAGGCAAAAAATGAAGTGTTAGAATATAACCTCATAGGTGCCGAAAATTATCCTGAATTTTCTCAGGCCTTGCTGAACAATTCTAAATTTAGTTTAAAATCGTTTGAGTTAGGAACAGACTATAGTGAAGCTATAAATAATGATGAACTACGGTTCTTAGTCACGATCCCTGATGATACTCAAGCTCGAATGAATCAGGGACAAAGTGCGATCATAAATGTTCTCTATAATGATTCATCGACGACCAGTGCTAAAGTGATTAGTCGAATTAATACCACAATTGATTCTTTAAGAAGCAGTCAGGCTGATGCGCGTCTTGTTTTACTCGGTGTCTCTGCCAGTCAAAGAGACGGTTTGATTGAACCAATTAAGCTGATTGAAGCGACAACGGCGAATGAACGAGAGTCTTTGGGGGAAAAAATAGGCGGTTTTCTTCCGTACATTTTAATACTTTTAGCTTTAAGTGGTGCTATGTATCCAGCGAGTGATTTGGGGGTTGGAGAAAAGGAACGTGGTACGCTCGAAACATTACTACTAACACCTGTTCCCAGAATGCATATTGTATTGGCCAAATTCCTAGTGATTTTTACAACATCATTCTTATCCATTTTGTTTTCGCTTGTTAGTTTTGCACTAATATCGATGGTTTTTGGACCTGCTATTTTCTCAAGTGCAGGGGCTGAAGGTGGGGAAGGAATGACTAAACTCCTCGAAATTTTGTCCAGCATCAGTGTTTTAGATGTCTTCTTAATGTTTCTGATGTTAGTACCTGTTTGCGCGGTGTTTGGCTCTTTGTTATTGAGTGTGTCGATTTACGCTAGAACATTTAAAGAAGCTCAAAATTATATGTCTCCTATTATGATGCTTTCTATTTTTCCTGTTATTTTGGCATTGCTTCCAGGGGTAAAACTAGACTGGGTTTGGGCTTCAGTTCCTTTAACAAATGTGGCCCTGGCCATTAAGGAAATTTTTAAAGGGACCATCGATTACAGTATGCTCGGAGTGATTTTGGGTTCAACAACGGTGGTAGCAGGTATTTTGTTGGGATTTTGCAATTGGTGGTTTCAACGAGAACAAGTTCTTTTTCGAAATTAAAGATAAAAACTAACTAAAATTAGAGTTTAGTGCCTATCTAGGCTCTTGTTTTGGTGTTTTCTTAGTTGTATATATAAAACATTTAATCGTTCGTATTAGTCTATAATTGATCTGAAATACCTCTTAATTTAACCCTAATAAGAATCAATTTTCGATGGGTACACCTCCTACAACTAAAGAAGAATGGCTAAGAAAGTTGCATCAAACATCTTTGCCCAGCTTTAGTGAAAGCCTTCAAAAATTATCTAATTTAGATGTTTTTTCCGACGCCCATTCAGCCGAACTTTCAAGAATTATTCTCAAAGATCCAAGTCTAACAGCCGCTCTATTAAAACTAGCCAATAGTGTTCAATTTAATACTTCTGGAAGCGCTATTCGGACCGTCAGTCGCGGTGTTATGCTGATAGGGCACAAAGCAATTCATGAAATTTGTGCGAGTTGTTTATTGCTTGATGAATTTCTAAAGGACGGTGCTTCGATTACTCTTCAAGCTGCTTTAGCTCGTTCTTTTCATGCCGCAGTGCAAGCCAAAGCAATAGCAAATGCGAGAGGGGATACTGATATAGAAGAAATCTTTATTTCAGCTCTATTGATAAACATAGGAGAAATTTCAGTATATTCGGCACTCGGTAGTTCCGATAGGCTTGTTACAAAGCTGATTGCAGGATACCCATTTATAGGAGGGAAGGAGCGAGATTTGATTGGTTGTTATTTTAATGAACTTACAGTGTCTTTGTGTAACTCCTGGGGAATTGCACCAATGATTGCTGCAACAATAGGCGGTCGATACACTGAATCGAGCACTTGTCGTTCGATTCTCTTGGCAAATAGCTTCGCTGCTTCCTGTGAGCAACAGGGTTTTAATTCAGCCGTTAATACGCATATCAAGACAATTTCTCGTTACTGTAATAGACCACAGGAGGAAATAATTGAGAAATTAAAAGATGCAGCCAAAACGGCTAAAGATAGCCTACAGGCATTTGGAATAGATTTAAAAGGTGTAAATACTAACTCCAAAAATGCTAAGAAAGAAATAGTTTCGAATAAGGTTGTGTCCAAGGAACTTATGTTTGATTCGATCGAACAACTCACTAAATTGGTGCAAATTCAGTTTGATATCAATGAGGCACTACAAATTTTGCTTGCAGGTCTAACGAAAGGAGCAGGGTTTAGAACTGGTCTGGTAGGACTTTTAAACCCGCAGCGAACTTTATTGACCGTCAAACACCTTATCGGAGAAAACGAAGAGCATTACAAAAATAACTTTAAGTTTAACTGTGTTGAACATATTTCAGAACTTAATCAAAAAGTTCTAATCAATCAGAATATTTTAAAACTTGACCAGTTGAGGGAGAAAAGTCGTACGCGAGATGAAATCAAAAAACGGCTAGTCTACACTAATTCGATTTGGGGACCTCTTATTGTAGAAGGTAAGGTTATTGGATGTATTTATGCTGATAATGGTGACGCTGATTCATCTATTTCTAAGACACAAATACAAGCCTTTGAATTTTTTGTCTATTTAACGAAACTCACTCTTAATCAGCTGAATTAGAAATTATACAAGCGGTTGTAGTTACTGTTTGTAGTACTTGAAGCATCTATTTATCGTTGGTACGATATAGTTACGTAACAAATTACGTATTAATGAATTAATCTTCGGCAATTGAATAAATTCTGACTATAATTAGAAATGGATGGCAGTTACAACGACATATAAATAATCATGCTATTTCCTTGGTTTTATATCGATGCTTTGTAACACATTAATATATAGGGAATAAAATGAAAAACTTGAATGATTTGGGTATTCTTGGACTCGGTTCTCGCCTTAAGCGACTGAGCGATTTATTTTACCGACAACTTGACGAAGTTTATAAAATTGAAAAAATTGTTTTTCAAGCGAGGAACTTTCCTCTACTTCAACTAATCAATGAAAATGAATCGATGTCTGTAACTGAGTTAGCAGATGTGCTCGGTCATACTCATCCTGCCATTAGTCAAATGAGTAAGAAGCTTCAACAGAAAGGTTGGATATACCATCACATTGATGATGCGGATGAAAGACGCAGATTACTTTCAATCACCCCTGCAGGCTTTGAATTATTCGATCAACTATCGCCTATATGGAAAGATATGCAGGTTATTCTTGGTCGTTTAATGGCAACTTCTGGTGGAACTCTAATGAGCAATATGGAGCTTCTCGAACGACAATTAAGTCAAATTAGTTTAACTGATAGAATGGCTGATCTTAGAAGAGAACGTTTGATCAACTCTGTAGAAATTATTCATTTCGAACCTGAACATGCTGAGTATTTTTATCAACTTAATCGCAGCTGGTTAGAGAAATACTTTTATGTTGAAGATATCGACCATGAGATTTTATCTGAGCCGACAGCCAGAATAATAGAACCTGGTGGTTTCATTCTTATGGCGAGAATCAATGAGAAAATTATCGGAACAGTTGCACTTTCGGCCTGTAATAATGGGCTTCTAGAACTTTCAAAGATGACAGTTACCGAGGATTATCAAGGGCTTGGAATTGGAGATAAATTACTTAAAGCTGCGATTCAACAATACCAAGCTACTGATTTCAAAGGATTATTTCTAGAGTCAAATCGACAACTCACACCCGCGCTGAATCTATTTGATAAATACGGTTTCGTTGAAGATGATTTGCCCAATGATACCTCTGTCTATTCAAGAGCTGACATTTATATGGTGTTCAAAGAGCATCTACCTCAAAGTAAATCTGCATAGAGTTAAAAAGTTCACAAAGTTACTAGGCTAGTTTCTAGTAGATAGGAATAGTCAGACGCATGATAATTCTTACTCTAAAGTTGGTTAGTAATATCGACAAATAATGTTAGAGATTGGCCAGGTTGTAAGTACTTTTTCCGACTGAGTGATTTATTCCAGTTTTTTATCTTATTTAAACTGACGTTAAACTTATCTGCAATACGAGCGAATGAATCGCCGTTTCTCACTTTATAGTGAATTTTTTTCGTTTTTTGCTGTTGATTCATTAAACCTGCATATTTCGCGCTAGATACTTTACTCCAGAGCACTAGTTTCTGGCCGATTCGTAGTGGATCTTTCGGGGCCATATTATTCCAAGACGCCAAATTTCGAACGCTCACTTTGTGCTTTTTGGCCAGTGACCAAAACGAATCACCTGATTTCACTTTCAAAGAAACTCTATTTCCTTTTCTTTTTGTCTTATGTTTTGCTGCAAGTCGCTGCTGGTTGCTTTTTGAATAGGCAGTTCGCTTTTCCGAAGGTACGGGTATAAGAAGTGTTTTGCCTGCAGTAATCTGATTATTGACTATTCCATTGTGAGTAAGAAGTAATTTAACAGTCGTGGAAAACTTAACCGCAATACTACTTAGATTATCACCAGGTTTTATTTTGTATCGTTTATGCGCAATTCTTTCCTTTAAGGGAATTGTCGATAGGTTGTTTGAGAATGTTTCGCTCTTTTCAATCGGAAAGAGCAGATAATGTGGACCCTCTGGCGCAGTCGCCCAATGATTAAAAGCAGGATTTAATTGGTAAAATTCTTGCATCGATTGTTCGCTTAAATCAGCAGCTAAACTTAAATCAATTTGAGATTCTGTGGGAATTCGAACAAAATAGGGTTCATTAGCTACCGCAGTCCAAACGGATTCTTCAGGTTTTGCTTTCGAGAGTATATCGGCCAAAGCAAGTAACTTAGGTACATAGGCCTTGGTTTCTTTTGGCAGTTTCAACGACCAGAAATCGGTCGGTTTGCCTTGTTTTTTATTATTTCTTATTGCTCTACCAACATTACCCAGGCCAGAATTATACGCAGCCAATGCATGTAACCAATTGCCCTTAAAATGCTTGTTGAGGTAGGCCAAATAGTCCAGTGCAGCATGAGTAGAAAGGTAAACATCGCGACGGCCATCAAACCACCAATTTTGTGTGAGGCCGTATCCTTTTCCCGTGCCAGGAATAAACTGCCACATTCCAGACGCTCGGCCGTGAGAATAGGCAAACGGGTCATATGCGCTCTCGACTATAGGTAAAAGCGCTAATTCTAGAGGAAGATTACGTTTCTCAATTTGTTGAATAATGAAATATAAATAGGGTTGAGCCCGTTTGGATACTCTTGATAAGTACTTAGGGTGATTAACGTACCAAGATTTTTGCGCTCTTACCCTTTGATTATCGGGAACCAGCATACTAAATTGTGTCGAAATTCGGTCCCAAGCATTGTTATAAGACTCTGGATCTATAGGACCGTCTAAAAATTGGCATTGACCTAAGGCGATAGTATCTATCTTTGCTTCCGGTGTTTCGGCGACACTAACAGTTTCAGAATTAGTTATTGCAGAACGATGTGATTCGGTTTTAAACAGTGTAGCCGAGCAACTGGTTAAGAGGGCAAAAACTAAGCTATAAATGGCAATTCTAATCAAAAGTTGTACCTAACTGTAATACGGGTTTCAGTGGTGTTTGGTTTGTACGTGACATACTCAAAACTTGGATAGGTAAGCCTACCAAGATCAAATGGTATTTTTTATGACTCAATATGTCAAATCTGGCTTAAATTTTGACATCTTAGAGGCTAATAGTCTAACGGAATGTATGATGCATTCTTAAGACCGAAAATTTAGCCTAGTAGTTGCTATACTCTAGAATATGATTGAATCTTGTTAATTTGTTAGTAACTGCACTCATGAGCCATCCTAATGTATAAAGTAACTTCACAAATCGCTAAGTGGAAGCAAGCACTTCATAATGAGCTTGAGCAGGGTTTTTCGATTGTTCAGTTTGAAATAGCGACCGATAAATTGAAGTTAATTCTAAGTGGGATATTTGGATATCATGCGCTGTTATTCTCTCTAAGAGCTAAAGAGCTGGTAAATGAAAACTCAACAATTAGAAACTCTGTGGTGCTCTCTGAGAAAAAGGAAGCTTCACATTTAAGGTGCCGGTTTGAAGAATTGCCGATTGCCTCCGATACAATCGATTTGGTTGTACTCCCAGAAACACTTCACCAAAGCCAGTTTCCTCATCAAATTCTTAGAGAGGTGGAACGTGTTTTAATTCCAGAGGGGTACGTGGTACTAATTATGGAAAACCCCATAAGTTGGACAAGTTTCAAAAGAAGACTAATTTCTCGAATAATCCGTAAAACAACCTCAAATAAGACGATCGGAAAATTGAGAATCGCTGACTGGTTTCGATTGCTAGGTTTGGAAATAGTTAATGAAATTCCAATTTGCGCAGACTTGAAAACGGATCAAAACGGGCGTATTTCAGAGCTACTTAAACGAATATACCAGATAGGATTAAACCATTTATCAGGGCATTATATACTGATAGCGAAGAAAAAAGTCTCCACACTAACTCCCATACGGCCAAGTTGGAGAAGCAATCGAAAGCTAGTGAGTCCTCGCTTTGCTGATCCCTCGGTAAATAGACAAGTCGATGACTATCTTAAACAATTGAAACGATGAGTTCACAAAATTGAGTACTTAAAGCCCAATTTTGATAGACTAGACCCTTCATACTAGACCTTTCTTACAGGACCAAATACTTGAGCAAAATAGAGATATTTACCGACGGGGCATGTCGAGGAAATCCTGGCCCCGGAGGGTGGGGAGCGCTACTTCGAGCTGGAGAGCACGAAAAGGAAATTTATGGTGGTGAAAAGGATACGACCAATAACCGTATGGAATTGACGGCTGCTATCGAAGCACTGAAAGCTGTCAAAAAATCGAGTGTTGTCAGTTTAACTACCGACTCGCAATACGTGCGGAAAGGCATCACCGAATGGTTAGAAGGCTGGAAGAAGAAGGGCTGGAAAAACTCTCAAAGAAAACCCGTAAAGAATGCCGATCTATGGAAATTACTCGACCTTCAAAACCAAAGGCACAAGGTTGCCTGGCACTGGGTGAAAGGGCACAGCGGCCACATTGAGAATGAGAAGGCTGATGATTTAGCTAACAGAGGAATTGACGAGCTTTAGAATCGTTAGGACAAATTGAGAAATTAAAATGCGCCAGATAATATTAGATACAGAAACAACCGGACTTGAACCGACTCAAGGGCATAGGATAATCGAAATTGGTTGTGTTGAAATGATAAACCGCAAGTTAACGGGTAATCACTTCCACGTATATATTAACCCCAAAAGAGAAGTCGATGAAGGCGCAATTGAGGTGCATGGTATTACCAATGAGTTCCTTAGTGATAAGCCGCTATTTGGAGATGTTGTTGATGATTTTCTTGAATATGTAAAAGGAGCAGAGTTAGTCATTCACAATGCCCCGTTTGATATCGGATTCTTGAACTCTGAACTAAAGTTGCTCGGTGGCAAACACGGTGCAATGAGCGAATATTGTACTGTTTTAGATACTCTCGTTCTCGCAAGGCAAATGCATCCTGGTCAAAAAAATAACTTGGATGCGCTCTGTCGGCGTTATTATATAGATAATAGTCAGCGAGACCTACATGGTGCTCTTTTAGATTCTGAAATTTTAGCAGAAGTGTATTTGGGTATGACTGGGGGCCAAACGGACCTTACTCTGACTCATAAGCAGGATTATTTGACGGCTAGTCGAGATAAAGAGGGGATAAGAAGACTTCCAGAAAATAGAGAACCATTTAAAATCATTAGGCCAACTTTAGCAGAAGACGAAGAACATCAAGCGTACTTGAAGAATATGGCCGAAGGAAATGGCGGGAAAGTAATTTGGAACTAAAGCCTATTCAAGGCAAGTTGTGTTGGGTTCCTACTCTATTTTCTAGCGCTAAAAGTAGAGCGCTTGATTTGTGAGTCAGTCTATCAATTGTAAATATCATCCAGAGAAATTTGCAGGTTGGCACTGCAGTCATTGTAATATAGCTTTTTGTATTGATTGTGTAACCGACCCTGTGGCCGATCTTTTTCCTTCCTGTAATCTATGTCGGCGATCACTCGATAGTCTTAGCATCGCAAAACAAGTACCACTACTAAGGCTCGAACTGCCTCGACTTTTATTGTCACTGCTCAGTGTACAGCGGATGTTATTCATCGTTGCGCTCTCATTGCTATTTGCGGTTACCCCTGATTCGAGAATGGGTGATACTTTGTCACTTCTACTCACAATTCCATTGTTTATAAGTGCATTCTCTTTGATGGAAAAATCGGCGAACAATGAATTACCGGTCTTTAAATTTGGTATTCTCGTAAAACGGGAGAATCGAAGTTTATTTTTTAAGTTTGCGCTGTTTCTATTTTTAACGATCACTTTTCTGACAAAACTTGGAGGTATATTTTCAGCTACCTTTGCAAATTTAGTGTTGGCCCTCGCAGTATTTTCAGTTCCAGCATCCTTAGTGATTATTCTGATGGAAAGAAGTGTTTTGTCGCCATTGAATCTCAAAAAAATATTAGTAATTATCGGACTTTTTCGAACGGACTATCTGTTGCTATTACTTGGTGTTTGTCTTTCAGTATTTTTTGCTTTATACCCCACCGTTATAGCCGAAGTAGAGTTCGACTCTACTCTAAAGTCGGTTTTGTTTTATGTCTTGAGCTTTACGTTTTTACAGTTGTTTTTCTTGATGATGGGACAGTTGATTTATCAGCATCATGTCGAATTGAATTACAACGTTAGAGGGACAAACCGAGGAGCATTAAAAACGAATTTGGCGAGTCAATTAGTCGAAGCTGAGATGTTTATTCAAGAGGGGCGATTTGAAGATGCCGAAAAAATTCTGCTCGTCAACATACAGGAAAATAAAGAAGACTTTGCTAGTTACCAAAAACTAATTTTTGTTTATTCTTTTCAGGAAAAAAATAGCTTTCGCGATAGATTTTGTGAAGAATATTTTTGTGAGCTAAAGAAACGAGAGAAGTTTCTGAAAGCTGCCGATTTTTATTGTGACCTTTGGGATAAAGAAATCGAATTTAGGCCTAACGACCCATCAATTGCTATTTGGTTAGCCAACTCAATGACCTACCAACAACGAGACAATGCGCTGGGACTATTGAGCCACTATGGATCTAAACCAAATACCATTCCGATGTGGGATAACGTGAGTCTCACTAAAGCAAGGGTTTTATATGAATATTACGAAAGGTATGACGAAGCAAAAGAATTATTGGATGTTATTATCAGGAGAAGTTTTGACCAGAGTATACTGGACGAAGCCGAAAAGCATTTAGTAGATATTGAGGAGAAACTGTAGTGACATTTAGTCAAGCAGAGAACAAATTGTTGCTATAGATGATTAATGTTCTATTGCTAAAGTATTACCTACAGGTTCTCGCCTAATCAAATACTTCAATTGCTTGAGAAAGGAACGGGAGTAAATCTTCATCAGTTATAACAAGAGTTAGCAATCGTAAGAATTGACGAAAAAATGGCGTATCAACCGGAGTTCACTTTACATAATCTTATTGTATGGTTATCGGATGTTGATTCATTGAAACCATTTTGTCAGATAGCCTTGGGACAATTTTTTTGAGCGGAGTCTCTGTCTCTAGCTTAAATTGGAAATCGCGCTATTAGACGACTCAATTAGTTAGCGCTATTTAATTGACTATTGACTCGTTTTATCAGCTTTTCTGCGGCGATTTGGGTATCTGCTTCCGTGTAATAAATCATCAAGAATTCTAGCTCCTTCCTTGCTTTTAAGTACAGTCCTTTATTGATAAGCTGCTCGCTGAGTATAAGTAATGCTAAAGGCGTTTGTGTGTGTTCAGACAACTTAGATTTAACAAGGATAAGTAACTTTTCTATATCTTGTTGATAACCGGTTTGACCCAAGTGAAATAACAAGTTAAATGTTTGTATAGCGTCGAGAGATTGTAATGGGTTAAAGTTATCACGAAGCTTTGAGTCTTTATATGCTTTGATTATTATTGGATGGTACTTTTCGGATTTATCTTCGCAAGAAAAGATATGTGCGATTATTCTGGAATATCCGTCATTGCTTTTCTTACGAGACTCCAAAACATAGATTTGGTCGATGAGTGATAGATCATTGGGTTGTTCTGTAAGGGCTTGATAGAAGAGAGTCAGAGCTTTTGCGAAGTCCAACTTTTTAAGCTGGACTATCGCATCGTTTTTTTTGTTGTTTAAAACAGTATTCAAGTAATACCGGATTAACTGCCAATAGTGCCATTAACAATTGGTTCAAAAGCAGTCAAACTATCTTGAAGCGTAGAATTACCTAATCCATGGCCAGGGAAATTCTGTGCGAACAGATTTTGCTCGCCGTGTAATGCCATATAATTAAGTAAAACAGTTTCAACTAACAAATTGGGATTATTTGCGGCTGGAGAAGACGCTGTTTCCACAGATGCATCAGAACGCATGTAACCAATTTGTTGGTGGACTGCTTTTTCTTCTGGTGTTGCACCTATTAGCTCCGCTCTTCCGTCAGGATTGTAAACCATAAAAAATGAGCTGGCTGTCGATGAATTATCTCCGGTCCATACACCTTTACCACGCCCGTTAACAGAATCATCTATCATCCCATTACTGGCAACTGAGCCGTCGCTAAATACATAGATCATAATGGGAACGCCGATTCGCTTCGCATATTCTAAGCAAGCGCCCATACATCGACCAGCTCTTAAATCTCTAACTTCACCCGTTGACCGATCGCCCGTATGGTAATCGAACCCACCCATGGTAATGGTTCCGGCTCCTGCAAATCCATTAGCGACAAGTTTCATGACTGAGGCGGTCTTTCGGAATTCGCCATCACTATCAAACTCTTCTTGGGTGAATATACCTGTTGGTCCGACAATATCTGGATCAAGTTCTGGATTTAAGGTACTTGGGTCACCAAAGCGATCAGCTAGATCTGCACTCTTCACATATCCACAACGAACAAGTTCTTTTATGACTTCATCACTGCTGACTTGGGTGTTGACGTTCCCCATTTTTTGGTCCGAAATACGATAAACTGATTCCATGACTGAAACGGCATCTTCTTGACTTAACAGACCAACTAAGTCGCCTATATCAACCAAGCCTGTGACATCACTAGGGCGGTCGACTTTGGTTGGACGGACAGCTAAATCAATCATTGAAGCAGGAGACATTGAGTTCCCACCTGAATCACTGTTTCTCGAGCCGATTAACGTCAGTAGAGAACCATCTGCTCCAATCTTATTAATTCCATACATAGGATTATGGGGATTATTGCCAGTATCATTATCTGATCGCGCCGGAATAACCGCACCAGCTGTATTTGCCGCTGTTGCAGCATCTGTTTTTTCCTGAATACCTCTCAAGAAAGCACTGTCACTATGGAAAGAAAGTCCGTAGTCGTTATTGATAAAATCGGACAGTCCTGTTTGTGCGTTCACAACAGAGGGGATCACATCTCCTGGCAATCCTAGCTTGCTGTATCCAGCTGACGATAGAAAGTCCAACTGACCACCACCTTTACCGACCAAGACATTAGAGCCGGATATATTGGCTCCACCTGCTAAGTCGAAGCAAATAAAGGGGATTTTCCCAGCACCTTGAACAGCGATACCACAGGCTGCTTTTAAGGCTTCGATATCAGTCGACAAAGCTGCTTGTGCTTTTTGAGGATTGGCGAACATCCCAAATAAGGATGTACCGACAACACTCGCCGAACCGGCTAACATGCTCTGGGAGATGAAATCTCTTCGAGTTACTGGTTTCTTATGGGCTGCATGGAGTAACGGGGCATCAGCCGAAAGGTTTAGTTTTTTCTTGCTCATGTTCATCTACTCCTATTGTACTAACATAGAGGCGTTTGCAATGCTTGTCGCACAAACTGCCTTAACAATGGTTTCAGTTCTATCGG
Source organism: Kangiellaceae bacterium (assembly GCA_019090895.1). Taxonomy (GTDB): domain Bacteria; phylum Pseudomonadota; class Gammaproteobacteria; order Enterobacterales; family Kangiellaceae. The sequence continues at coordinate 23,511 of JAHRVB010000051.1, read as the reverse complement.
ATGCGCAATTAGCTCCACAAGCCGTTAGTTTGTCAGTCAAATCATTAAGTTCAGATTTGATACCTGCGTCACTGGGTTGTGTCGTTAAGTTAGCACCAACTGCGTTTTCAATCATTGCGTCATATATAATATCCCTCTTGCTGGTTGAATCGAACGCAACATTTGCACTGGCGTTGAAATCGAAACCTGAGAAATAACTTGTTCTAGCACTATTATCTTCAACAAGCGCATTACAATATTCGATGGCTAATTGAGTGATTCCCATTTGTTGTGACGAAACAAAAATATCAATATCAGTCAATGTAGGTAGCTGTTGCTTAACTGCTAGATAGGTTGCCATAACATCCGGATTAGCAGCGCTGATTCCGGTGATTTGAGACATAGTAGCGTTAATCTCTGCAAAGTCACGAACGCCAATTTCTGGTCGGTCCGGTAAATCGGCTGATTCAGGCTGGTCGGGCACATCCGGTTCGATAAATGGATTTACTTGACCATTTATTTTCTCGAAAGTGATGAAGAACTCATCCGCTTGCGGGCCTTTTTCTAAATTGATGACTGTTCCAAGCCGTGATAACAATTGTCCTGTTTCGTTGTTGTAATCGCTCGAGTTAACATTTGAGATAACATTTTTGTAGGCCTGGCCTGTTGATGCTTCAGTACCATTAATAGCAACTCTGAATTTTTCAATATCGATATTGTCTGGTACGGCATCGCCATTCAAATTAACAAAAGTAGGCTCAGTAAATAGATAACTATAGCTGTCGTACTGGCTCACTTCGTACATTAAGTATGACTCTGGAAGGTCAACTAGATGCGAAATGCCAAATAGCATAAAGAATTTCTCTCCAACGCCGACATTAAAGTTCTGTACTACTTGCTCTTGAGTTAAGGTTCTATTATGTATAGCAACCATTCGGTAAGTACCAGCGAATTTCCGGTCCCCAGAAGGGCTACTTCCTAATACAAAGGCGTAGGTATCATTCCAATCGTTAAGCGTGCCTCCTGTTTCCACATCTTCGGAAGCGACAATCTCGCCGTTAACAAAGATCTTTCGTCCTTCAGTTGGAGAGAAGGTGGCCACTACGTGTTGTAAAGCAGTTTGCAGAATTTCAGCTGCATCGGGAGTGGATATGTCGGCTTCACCATTTTCGTCGGTTTCACTACTTCTATTGAGGTAGTTGTAGTTATAAAGCGTTTGTCCTAAAGTAAAGTTTCTTGAAGTAGTACTCGCTGAATAACTAACGATGTTCGCGGGGCCTTCTTGAGTTACGTTGGCCGGAACAACCCACGCTTCGATTGAATACTCACCGGTTGAACTGATTAGGTCAGAGAGTTTTTTACTTGAAGCTGTGGAGCCTTGTGCTTTGCCATCAACGAGTTGAATTCCCCATCCACCGACCCAGCTATAGTTGCCAGATAGATTCAAGTTAATTGCGGGTTCAACTCCACTGGTATCGAATGCGGTCGCACCTGTACCAGTTTTGAAATTCCAGAGTGCTACAACACTAGCGTCATATCGACCACCGCCACTCGCTACTATTCCATCTGTTAGGAATAATGCACGGCTCTTAAGTAAATTCTCGTCTACTTCAGTAGGAGTGATACTTCCAGAAAATGTTGCGATAGCGGCTTCCATTTCTGCAGAATTCTCAGGGCAATTACTCCAGCAGTTATGGAATTCACTTCCTAGCCTGACTACAAATCGAGAGTTTTCAGGAAGGTCGAGGTTTATTTTAGATTTGGCTGCCTCATAAGCTTGATCTACGTCAGCACTCGCAAAAAATGGTGCGATTGGAAGTGCTGCTGAATCCGTATGACAAGAACTACAGTGCTCTGTCAAGATTGGGTGAATTGTTGAACCAAATAAATCGGGTGAGTCTGGAAATGTTAAGCTTGCTCCAGGTTCTCGTTCGACTGGCTCTTCAAGAGCAATGGCGCTACTACTGCCTGCACTATCTCCAGCCCAGGCCGTGATGTAACTGGTAATTGTATCAGCACACGCTGAATCACTTGTTAGCCAGCAGTTATGTCCGCCAGCGACTTTGGTGACCATTCGTGAATCTTTAGGTGAAGTTAGGTCAACAATAGTATTGGCTTTCGCATAAGCAATGTTAATGTCTTCGAGGTTTACGAAATCGGGTTCTTGAGCCGTACCATGGCATTGTCCACATCTATTTTGCCCAGAAAGATTATCCCAAACACTTAATTTGAAGGCTTGAACATCATCTGTTGTTGGTGCTGGACCTGAATATTCCCCCGTTGGAGGCGGTGCTTGAACTGGATTTTCTTCAACATCAGCTCCTCCGCCGGAACAGGCTGAAAGAAATAAAAGTGCAGCTGCGGTTAAACTTGCATTTACCTTTAATGGAGTCAAGAGGTTTGAGCGTGGGTATTTTCTATTTATAAAATTCATCTTATTCTCCCATACAATAAACGGCGGATTCAGCAAAAGTGCGTTTTAACTCGAAATTATTGTCTGAAAGTGATGTGATCATAGATTGTACTTGCGCTCTGTCTGCCGCATTACCTGGTTTACGTAAACAGACATTAGCAAAAACTTTTTCTACCTGACATTGTGCAAATTTAGCGCTATGAGAAAGTTCTTGTCCCATTGACTTTGCGCCATTTCCAGAGCCAGTGAGAGATTCATCCCAGCCAACATTAGAATTTTGTCCCGCTCTCCAATAATTATCCCAACTATCATCTTCGGTAATGAATCCATAAGGGAAATTGGCTTTATTGTTAAAGTACTTAGCTTGAACTCTGGTGCCTGTGACAGGATCGGTTGCACCTGCTGAATTGTAGACGAGTTGTCCGTTTTCGCCGTCGGGGTCGCTTTCAACATCATATTGGTAGTTGTAATAAGCAAAAGATTGAATCATTGGATCCATTCCTGCGTGACAACCGTAACAACTATTATTAAAGATACGACTGTCTCCACCGGGGCTTCGAGCTATATCTTGTCTGATTCTATCTGCAGCGCGAGTAGTGTCTTTTAGTGGTTCTAAATCTCCGCATAGATGATTTATTAATGTAAAGCGAAATTGCGCTCGATTAGTTCCGTCAATAAGGAATGCTTTAGCGGCCGCTCGTGAAGTCAATACTCCGGCTGTCGCTTCAGCTTCAAGTCCCGTGATACTCGATTGAGTCGATTGTTGCAAAACAGCTTTCAAGTCAAGGGCTTGGTCTTCCATTTGCTCATAATGAGTATTATTCGAATTGGAATAGGCTGATAATCCTGCGCTATTACCTGTATATAGAATATCACCATACAACATTTCACGAATATCGATATCATCGCGCACAATGCCTATTACGGTAGCCGTGTAGTCATTTAACGGAGCAAAAACTGTTTCCGCCTCATTCGTCCATGGCGTGACAAAATTCTTAAGAGTGACGGAATAAAACGCTGAGTTATCCATTGCCCGATAAGCTGCGGCAACATTGTCCTCGTTTGTGATATCCGTTTCCATCGCATCTAAAACAGATGCTGTTGGCGGAACGCCCGCTAATCGATCATGTATTCGTTTAGCCTGCTCTCTAGGCCCGGCTTGGGCCGCTTGAATCATTAATAATGATAATATGAGTCCAAGTGTTGCACTGAATAACTTGAGCGGTTTACTGTCTTTTGTGACTATTTCATCCATAATTAATACCTAATCTCGGTTGATTAAAAGCGACATCATTACTGACAAATCTTGTTTTTGTTATTAGAAAATAACACCCAGGGCACTACTAAAAATGTATAAGAGGCCCTATCCCACACTAACTGTAGCCCAATTCAAATCGTTTTTTCGTGATATCTCGCACAGAAATGAACGAATGATTGATGAATAATGAAACTAACAGCATTCTTAGCATCTATACTTCAGTTTGAGTCTATCGGCAAAGGTAACTATTTCTTAAATTTGAGGTATTACTTGTCTGATAGAGTGCTCAGCTAGGCAGATAATTGGTGTGGAACAGAGTATTAGAGTAGGTAGGGTGGGATTTATGGTAGTTCTTAATATAAAGAAAGTGCGCGATATTGTATTGCTCTGGTCGGCACTTTGTCTCACTGCATCTTGCACTAGTGGCGGTGCAGGTGTCGAAACCGCGGGGCAATCGGACGATCCGGTTGTAGTGGATTTTCCAATAGCCTATGTAAAACGCACGTTACCAGTAGAATTGGATGATAATGATGTAGAGCAACCAGCAGAAGTGATTTTAAGAGAGCCAATTAATTTCTTTCCTGGTGCTGCATTATATGTAAGAGATAGAGCTACTCCGAGTGCCTTGGAAGTTAATGTTACCGACGGGATTTTTGAAGAAGGGGCCTTGTACGATGTCAAAGACGTTGACACATCCTATGACGGTAGCAAGTTGGTATTCACTATGCGTGCGCCAGAAATTGAAGATGCTGACGAAGAAGAACAACCAACTTGGAATATTTGGGAATACGATAGCGAAACTAAACTAATTAACAGAGTAATAACTTCCAACATTAATGCGGAGGAAGGGCAAGATATTTCCCCCCATTATTTACCTGATGGTCGAATCGTATTTACTTCGACTCGTCAGCGACTTTCGAAAGCTATATTGCTCGATGAAGGAAAACCTCAGTATGACGCTTTTGACGAAGATCAAAACGTAGCGACCCTCGCGCTGCATGTAATGAATTCGGACGGTACGGATATTACCCAAATTACTTTTAACCAGAGTCATGATTTGACACCCAGTGTGTTAACAAATGGAAAAATAGTGTTTAGCCGCTGGGATAACGCTGGAGCGAATGACGAAATAAGCCTTTATCAAATCAATCCGGATGGTACAGGCCTAGAGTTTCTTTATGGATTTCATTCTCATAATACAGGAACAGATGACAGTCGAATTGAGTTTATGCAAGCTAGGCAAGGACCTGATGGTCGATTAATTGTAAAGCTGAGGCCTGAAGTATCAAGTCGTTTGGGAGGGGAATTAGTATTTATTAATTGGCAGAGCTTTACAGAATTAAATCAAACTATCGATACGGCTGTAGGTACTGTTGGCCCAGCTCAAGTTAGCGCGACTCCTTTTGATGTTCGAACTGATGATGCGCCATCTATTGGAGGGAGGTACTCCAACGTATATCCTTTATTTGATGGCTCAGGGCGATTTTTGGTTAGTTGGACTCCATGCAGGTTGAATTCTCTGGATGATATGGACAACCCCATTATAATACCCTGTACTGAGGATGACATAGCTGAAGATGGAGCTGAAGAAGCACCACCACTTTACGGAATTTGGAGTTTTGATCCGACAGAAGGTACCCAATTGCCCATAGTTCCAGGAGTTGAAGGGATCGTTATTAACGAAATAGTTGCGATGGCACCAAGAGATCTCGGAGTAATTATTCCCGATAGTCAACCTACTGCAGATCAAGACTTAGTGACAGAAAATGTTGGAGTTATACATCTTGAAAGTGTTTATGACTTTGACGGTATTGATGTGAGCCAGTTAGGAATTTCAACAATGGCCGATCCGACGTTAGCGACGGCAGCTGATAGACCCGCTAGATTTATACGAATTGTCAAAGCAGTTTCTCTTCCCAGTGAAGATATTGTCGACTTGGACAATACTGCTTTTGGTAGAAGTCGAGCGCAACTTATGAGAGATATACTTGGTTACGCAGTCGTAGAGCCGGATGGTTCAGCTATGTTCAAAGTGCCCGCTAATGTAGCATTTGGTATTAGCGTTTTAGATGAAAATGGCCGTAGAATATCCGAGCGACATCAAAACTGGATTACCGTAAAAGCGGGTGAAGTTAAGCGATGCCACGGATGTCACACAGCGGCGAGTCAACTACCGCATGGGCGGTACCAAGCCGAGCCGGTTTCACCTAATTCTGGCGCTCCTGCAACTGGGGTACCATTCCCTAACACCAATCCTGCACTCTTTGCAGACGAAGGTGAATCCATGGCCGAAGTTTATGCTCGGATAAATGGTGTGCAGTCGCTCAATGTGAATATCAGCTATACTGATTATTGGACGGACCCCAACCTCAGTGTTGTGAATCAAGATATTAGTTACGATTATTCAAATCTAAATTCTCCAGCACCCACTTCTGCTGGTTGTCAAGCGAGTTGGGGAGCTCAATGTAGAATATCAATTAACTACGTTGATGAAATACATCCAATTTGGGAAGTTTCTCGCCAAGTGTTCGACGCTATGGGAAATTTAGTGGTCGATAATACCTGTACAACTTGTCACAACAATGTAGATGAAATGGGAGCTACACAAGTTCCTGCTGGACAATTAGAATTATTGGGAGGAGCCTCTGCGGATGAGCCTGATCACATTATTTCTTATCGAGAACTATTATTTGGGGACAACGCAGTAGAATTAATCAATGGTGCTTTGATAGACCAATTGGTTCCAGTAACGGATGCTAATGGTAATCCTATATACGAAGTGGACGAAGATGGGAATTTAATACTCGATGCGAACGGAGACCCCATTCCGGTAACTCAAACTGTTGGCGTTGGCTCAACAATGCGCGTTTCCGCAGCGATTAATAGCCCAGGTTTCTTTAATTTATTTGCCCAAGGTGGTTCTCATGCTGGCCGATTAACAGAAGCTGAGCTAAAGTTAGTATCTGAATGGCTTGATATCGGTGGACAATATTACAATAACCCGTTTGATGCGCCTCAAAATTAATGGGAATGTCACCGAACAAGTGTCACAATGACTCGCAACTCGGACTTTTAGGAATATAAGAGCACTTGGAAAATATAAGAAAAACACTGAAAAATGTCCTTTTTCTTTTTGTAATTAGTTTAGGTTATTCCGCATCGACTTTTGCCGACGACTCTTCTTTACAAAAGGTCATAATAGTTGAACCATTTATCGAATTTCATACTGGACCTGGTAGAGGGTATCCGGTGTTTCATATTGAGGAAAAAGGTCAACAAATTGAACTAATTAAGAAGAAAACCCAGTGGTTTAAAATTAGAGCTAAGCGGGGTCAGGAAGGCTGGGTTCATGAGGACATGATGTCTAAAACACTATCGCTCGATTCTGAAAAATTTGATGCTGGAAACAGTGAGCAAAGTGACTTTACAAAACGCACACTTGAAGCCGGAGTAATGGCAGGAGATTTTGAAGGAGCAACTAGTTTAACTCTATACACAGGTTGGAATTTTACGGAGAATCTAAGTGCTGAAATTGCAGTATCTCAAGCGCTTGGGAATGTGTCGGATATTAGACATGGCACCATTAGTTTATTGCACCAACCGTTCCCTGATTGGAGAGTAACTCCATTTTTCAAATTAGGGGCGGGCGTTATTCACACGCAACCATTTACAACATTAATACAAACAGAAGACCGAACCGATGAGATTGTTCTTGCTGGAATAGGTGTGAAGGCCTATATTTCTAGAGAGTTCTTCATAAGAGCAGAATATTCTAATTACACAATATTAACAAGCAGAAACGACAACGACGAAGTGGAAGAATGGAAATTAGGATTCAGCGTATTTTTCTAAAAATATCAAAATTTATTAGAGCGGCTCTAGTTGCGACTATCTTATCATCATTTATTTCTTTGCCACTTTTGGCAGCAGAGAAAAACGGTGAAAACGAGTTAGCAGATGAAGGTGGCAGTATTTTCGATCCTCTAGTGGAAAGGCGAGAAGTAGAGCGCGAGGCGATCGACACCGAAAACTGGGAAATAGGGGCTTATTACGGCATTATTGGCATTGAAGATTTTGGTTCAAGTGAGTTGAAAGGCGTTAGAATTGCTTACCATGTGACGGAAGATTTCTTCATCGAAGGTAGTTATGCTCAAACGACAGCAGGTCTTTCAAGTTTCGAGCGTTTAAACGGAAACGTGGTCTTGTTAACTGATGAACAACGAGAGTACTCGCATTTTAACGTGAGTTTAGGATTCAATGTGTTGCCTGGCGAAGGATTTATTGGCGACGATTTGGCTTTCACTAGTTCTCTTTATCTTTTAACCGGTTTAGGAAGTACTAATTTTGCAGGTGAGCAGCGCTCCACCATTATGGTCGGCGGAGGTTATCGAGTGTTGTTTACCGACTGGTTTGCGATGCATTTAACCCTCAAAGACCATTTCTATGATATAGAATTATTAGGAAGTGCTAAGACTGCTAATGATCTCGAAATTTCTACAAGCTTCACAATATATTTTTAATGTTTGTCTATAATTCAGTACACCATAATTAACTACATTAGGATTCTACTGCATGAATGGTTTAAGTAAATTAAAGTTATTGCGCTTTTTTGCCGTCTTATTGACGACAACAAGTTTGTTAGTTGCACCATTGGTTGAAGCTAAAAGAACTGCTGCGCCAGATTTTACCTTAAAAAGTAGGGATGGAAAAAATGTTAGGCTTTCTGATCTACGAGGGCAAGTTGTTTTACTTAATTTTTGGGCGTCTTGGTGCGGACCCTGTCGGCAAGAAATGCCAATACTAGATGAAATTCATAATAAGTTTAAAGGGTTAGGGTTTTCAGTTCTTGGTGTTAATCTTGATGCTAAGTCGAGTAAAGCCATTAACTATTTAAAAGATACGCCAGTAAGTTTTCCGGTGCTTTACGACCCAAAAGGTGATGTGAGTTCGCAGTATGGCGTTCAAGCAATGCCTAGTACGGTAATTATCGACAAAGATGGAAAAGTACGATTTTTACACGAGGGTTATAAGTCAGGGTATGAAGACGACTATCGAAAGCAAATTAAAAAATTATTAAGAGAATAGCTTTAATGATTCAATCCGGAACACGATTAAAATTGGTAATGCTAGCGGCGGTGTTGCTGTCTGGGTGCAGCATTCAACCTTGGGTCAAACCCTATGAAAGACAAAATTTGGCTGACCCGATTACTTTTTTCGGTCGCGATCCAATTTCAGATAATTATATGCATCATGTAAGACAAGCAAGGGAGATAGCAAGAGGGGCTGAAGGTAGTGCAGGAGGTGGTTGTGGTTGTAATTAGCAAACGTCAGAAAGCACTAATTTTTGGGGGACTTGTCGTCAGCGTTTCATTCTTCAACCAACTTTTTGCAGCTGTTTTACCGGAAGACCGAGCTGATATCTTGTATCATAAATTTGACGGTGGTGGTGTTGTAATCGATGGTCCGTCGATTTTGATTCGAAAATCAATTAAAGATACCGTTTCAATTTCTGCCAATTATTACGTTGATAATGTGAGTAGTGCGTCAATCGATGTAGTCACTACTGCGAGTGCTTATATTGAGCAGCGGGTTGAGAAATCGATGAGTGTCGAGTATTTGAGAGATAAAACTGTATTAAGTATTAACTACGGTATGAGTGACGAAAATGATTACTCCGCAAGAACGGCTAGTTTTAACTTTACTCAAGATTTCTTCGGAGATTTAACGACTATTAGTGCGGGCTACTCTCAAGGTTGGGATGTAGTGGGCAAGCGGGACGAACCGGAATTTAAATTTGATGCATCTCGTAAGCAATATCGTTTTGGCTTATCACAAATATTAACAAAGAACAGTTTAGTCGGTATATCGTGGGAAACAATTAGCGATGCAGGATTTCTAAATAATCCATATCGTTCAGTGCGTTACATCGATCCTACGACCGCTGTTGGTTACAGTTTTCAAGCTGAGCTTTACCCTGAGACTCGAACTAGTGACGCGCTTTCTGTTAGAGGGATGTATTATTTGCCTTACAGAGCAGCGATAAAAGCTGAGGCAAGAATCTTCTCGGATACTTGGGGTGTAGAAGCTAAGAATTACGAAATTGGATACACTCATCCGATAGGTGAGGAGTGGATTTTAGATTTTAAAATTCGACATTATGAACAAACACAAGCTGATTTTTATAGTGATTTATATAATCGGATTGACGCTCAGAATTTTCTAGCTCGTGATAAAGAAATGAGTGCGTTTAGCGATGATAGTGTTGGCTTAGCAGTAAGCTATGAACACGAATTGCTTGAATGGGAGGCATTCGATAAGTTCAGTATTAACTTGTCCGTCGATTATATTCAATTTGACTATGAAAATTTTCGAGATATCCGAGAGAATACGGTGGTGGGTCAAGAACCCTTCTATTCATTTGACGCGACTGTTACCAGATTATTCTTTTCAATTTGGTACTAGGTCTGCATTTGTAATTGATGGTGGACTTGCTGAAATAAGGAATGTATTACAGAAGTTAACGGATTATTTAGAAATGCTCAATAGCAGTAAACCTTTCCTATGGATTGTTACGCGGCAGTTAGCTGAAGTTTATTTTCGGTGCCCGCCAATTGGAATTAATATCCTGATAGTCGAATGATTCAGTCGACATTTTGCTGGAATCCGAAACAACTTCTATAAATTCGTTGTAGGCGTAACGACATTCAACTCTGTTTTGAAATGGCCCATAGTCGATGTCTTCCCTAGTTTTAAAAAACCAGCTACCTTTACGACAAAAGAATCGGCCACTTCTATCAAAAAGACCGGTTGATTTTTCGTTGTTTCGGTAAGCGAACTGAGAATTCTCAACGACCATTGTTTTCTCTCCATGAGAATTGCTTGGTGCTATTATAAGCATCGTGAGCTAAGACGGTGCTTGTGACTATAATTTCACTGATATGCTAAAACCGTATTAGCGTGTAGTCACGGTACCGTGCGACAGTATCATTTATTACTGTGTATGCCTAGTCACATATATGAGATTAGTATAAAAAACAGGCTGTTTGATGCTCAACGTAGCGATATTTAGGATAAAAGGAAGACTTGTGCTGTGATAGCGCGTAAGTTCTATTTCGAATTTTTACTCTTCACGGTATAACGCAGGCCAGACTCTGATGCTTTTGATCATATTTGCTTTTATTTGTAGAATTTCCATCGGGAATCCGGCGAGTCTCAAACCTGTCCCTGCTTGCGGGATCGACTCCATGTATTCGAGAATGATCCCATTCAGGGTCTTAGGGCCATCGGTTGGCAGATTCCAGTTTAGTGTTCGGTTAATATCCCGAATGGTTGTGCTGCCATCAATGATAATACTTCCGTCTTTCTCTTTTTGAATGTCTTTGCTAACAGTGGAAATATCAGTGGTAAATTCTCCCACAATCTCTTCTAAAATGTCTTCGAGAGTAACAAGACCTTGAATATCTCCATATTCATTAACAACTAACCCAATTCTCTTTTTCTTACGCTGGAAGTTGAGAAGCTGAGTATTCAGTGGGGTTGTTTCGGGTATAAAGTCGACCTTAGTGATGGCAGTTAATAGCCCGTTCATTGAGAACTCTTTGTCGTCCATCATTAGTAACTTTATTATTTGTCTTGCATGCAGAAAACCTTGGATATTATCTATGTCGCCTTTATATACGGGCATCCTGGTATGTACTGCGCTACGAATTTGTTCAATAATTTTAGGGAAGTCTTGTTCAAGATCGATGCCCATTACTTCCGATCTCGGAATCATGATATCTTCAACGGTTACTTTTTCCAAATCTAAAATACTCAAGAGCATGTTTTGATGACCCTTTGGTATAAGAGCCCCTGCTTCATTCACGATTATTTTGAGTTCTTCTGGCTTAATATTCTGATCTTGCGAGTTGTCTGTGTCCACACCTAAGAGCTTCAACAGGCCATTAGTGAGGCTGATAACTGTCCAAACTATTGGAAAAAGTAACTTTCTCAGGGGGGTGAGAATATAGGATGCTGGAAACGCAACTTTTTCAGGATGAAGAGCAGCTAATGTCTTTGGCGTGATTTCAGCAAAGACTAAGATAATGATTGTCAGTGCACCAGTAGCGATTGCAATACCTAAATCTCCCCAAAGCCGAACGCAGATAACCGTCGCAATTGATGCCGCGAGAATATTAACAAAGTTATTGCCAATCAAAATTAGACCGATCAGTTGATCAGGTCGAGACAACAATGCTTGAGTAAATTGAGCGCCTTTGTGATTATTTTTTGCTAAGTGTTTTAACCGATACTTGTTCAGAGACATTAGACTTGTTTCTGCACTGGAGAAGAAGCCGGATAAGATAATTAAACCTAAAAGTATCAAAGATAAGCTTACCGTAGAAATGCTTTCCAATCTGTTTACTCTATTTAGTTAATATATTGTTAAGAAAATTCATGTGGCTAAAATAAATTCTAGCACCAATTTGGTCCCAAAATAGCCGAGAACGAGCAAGAATACTCCTACTAAAGTCCATTTCGCGGCAAAAACGCCGCGCCAACCTCGATTATAGTGTCCTATTAGCAAACTGCCAAGCACACACCAAGATAGCACTGTTAAAATAATTTTATGGTTGCTTTGAGAAGCAAACGCATCAGCCGTGGACAATGTGGCGAGTCCAAGAGAAACAGTCATTAACAGGAATCCAATTGATAGAAGTTGAATCAGATATCGTTCCATGCTTTGAAGAGGGCCTAACCAAGAATATATATTAGCAGGATGCTGTCTAAGACCATTATCGATATAGAGAACTAGCAATGATTGCATGGCGGCAAGAAGTAATATGCTCATAGAGCAGATACCAAGCAAAATATGCCAAATATCATACGTGCCTTGTAGTAGGGCTAAGGGCGGCTCGCCCTCAAATATAGCAACTTCTAACAAGCTAATGGCTGCGATAGGTATAGATATTAGTAGGAGTGCGTGAGCCTGATGTTTTATTAAGTTCCAATAAACGATGGACATCGCGATCCAAGTGGTCATTGCGAAGATATTAAATACACCCAGATTTTGACCTGCACCCCCGTCAATATTTAAATAGGCAATATAACCATGAACAATAATACTAGCGAACAAGATGCTAGGCAATCTTGGACTGAGGGCCTTCATCTTTGATAGTCTCATCCATGCGTGAATAAGCATGCCTGAATAAAGCATAAAGCCAAATAATTCTAATACGACCAGATTCAAATTTTAAGTCCTATTTCTTCCAGCGAGAAATTGTTAACGTTCTCTATTAACAATAGCAAACGCGATTTTACACCAATTTGAAAATAAAATGTGATTAGATCTGTGAGAAACAAATCAGTTGTTCCGGACGAATATGCCGCTATAATAGCATTCAAAATTTTAGCACGACTGTAACTGTTGCTTCCGAGCAGCTGAAAACTTGATTATAACCCAGATTAGGGTGATATAGATTACCGACTTAGGATGTTGTTTTAATGCCTAGTGCACTGCAATATCCCGATTATCGATGGAAAATTATATGTTTGATAGCTTAAGTGAACGTTTAAATAAAGTACTCAAGAATATTAGCGGTAAAGGGCGAATTACCGAAGACAATATTCAAACGACTCTACGTCAGGTCAGGATGGCTCTTTTGGAAGCAGACGTCGCGCTTCCTGTTGTTAAAGATTTCGTGACTAAAATCAAGTATCGCGCCCTTGGTAAAGAAGTAAAATCCAGCTTATCTCCCGGCCAGGCATTTATTAAAATAGTGCAAAGCGAAATGGTTAAGGCGATGGGAGACGCAAACGAGTCTCTTAGTCTAAAGGCTACACCCCCAGCCGTTGTATTGATGGCTGGATTGCAAGGCGCTGGTAAAACGACATCAAGTGCTAAGTTGGCCAAATACTTAATGGAGCGCGAGAAGAAATCAGTTATGTTAGTGAGTGCTGACATCTATCGTCCAGCTGCAATAGAACAACTCGAAAGAGTAAGTGAGGAGGTTGGTGCAAGCTTCTTCCCGAGTTCGGTTGACCAAAAGCCGATTGATATAGCAAAAGCAGCAATTACACAAGCTAAGAAAGATTTTGCTGATGTCTTAATTGTTGATACTGCTGGCCGGCTAGCGGTTGATGACGAAATGATGGATGAAATCAAATTGCTCCACAAAGCAATATCCCCAGTTGAAACTTTGTTTGTCGTAGACAGTATGACGGGCCAGGATGCTGCGAATACTGCCAAAGCGTTTGACGACGCATTACCATTAACCGGTGTGATATTGACCAAAGCCGATGGTGATGCTCGAGGTGGTGCTGCGCTTTCTATTAGACAGATCACGGGTAAGCCCATCAAGTTTATTGGTATGGGAGAAAAGTTAGATGCACTAGAACCATTTCATCCGGAGAGAATTGCTCAAAGAATATTGGGGATGGGGGATGTATTATCTCTCATTGAAGAAGTTGAACGTAAAGTCGATAAAAAGGCTGCTGAAAAATTAGCTAAGAAAGTGATGAAAGGCAGTGGCTTTGATTTAGAAGATTTTAGAGAGCAACTGGTTCAGATGAAGAGTATGGGAGGGTTGACCGGCTTAATGGATAAGCTTCCGGGAATGGGGAATATTCCACAAGCGGCTAAAGATCAGATGAATGATAAGGTAACGATCCGAATGGAGGCTATGATCAATTCAATGACGCCGAAAGAAAAATCGTATCCGGACATGATCAAGGGCTCGAGAAAGAAACGGATTGCTATGGGGTCAGGCACAGAGATTCAAGACGTTAATCGTATGCTAAAGCAATTTAAGCAAATGCAAAAGATGATGAAGAAAATGAAAGGTAAAGGCGGAATGATGAAAATGATGAGAGGAATGAAAGGAATGATGCCTCCGGGAGGCGGAATGCCACCGATGGGGTAAACCATTATTTGGCTAATTGTCACAGTTGAATCAAAGAAAACTATTTGACTGTGATTGATTCTAGCGAGTTCTTTGCTGAACTGATTTCATGCCTATCGCGCGAATCGAACGAAAAACATTCAAAAACCTTGAAATAAGCAACAAAAAAGGTTTTCAAACGAGGCATTTAAAGATAAAATGCGCGTCCTTTGTGCTCTGAGCGAAAGTTCACTAGCCAAAAAAGGCCCAAATGGCTGTAAATTGGTTAGTAGAAGTCTAATATAGACTCCGTTAAGCAACAGACATCAAATTTAAGAATTTAGAGGAAATATAACGCATGGTTACCATTCGTTTAGCCCGTGGTGGCTCAAAAAAGCGTCCATTTTATCATATGGTTGTGACTGACAAGCGTAACGCTCGTGATGGTCGATTTATCGAACGTGTTGGATTTTTCAATCCTGTAGCAACTGGTCAAGAAGAGCGAATTCGTGTAGACAACGCTCGTGTTGATCATTGGATTGGACAAGGCGCTCAATTGAGTGACCGAGTTAGCAAATTAATTAAAGACCATAAAGCTGCTTAAGAACTTAGGCGTTTTAGTATGAAGAATACCGCTCCAGAAAAAAAACCGATTATTGTCGGTCAGATTTCTGGGGTTTTTGGTGTACATGGATGGGTTAAAGTTTTCTCGCATACCGATCCGAGAAACAATATTCTAAAGTACAACCCTTGGTTTATTAAGCAAAAGGATGGCTGGAAAGCTGTTAAATTGCTCAAAGGAAGAAAACAAGGGAAAACCATTGTTGCTCATTTAGAAAATATTGAAGGTCGTGATGCTGCGCATTCGTTGATTGGATGTGATATAGCGATCGATGAAAGTCAGCTAAAAAAACTAGAAGTAGGCGATTTTTATTGGCGTGATTTAGAAGGCTTAAAAGTCTACTCGACCCAAAATGAAGAGTTGGGAACAATCACTGCGATGATGGCAACTGGTGCTAATGATGTAATGGTCGTTAAATTAACCAGCGAATTTGCAAGTCGTAGAAAAGATAAAGACGATGAAATGTTGATACCGTATTTGTTTGATACGGTCGTAAAAGAAGTTAATTTAGAAGACGGATTGATAAAAGTAGACTGGGATGAAGAGTTTGACGGATGAAATAACTGACAAGAAGTCTGAAGTTATTAAGTCATTTAACCCTCAATTACAGTTTAGTGCGATTACTTTGTTCCCTGAAATGTTTTCAGCGGTAACTGAATATGGTGTTGTCGGAAGAGCTGCCAAGTCCGGTTTAATTACGGTTAAATGTATTAATCCACGCTCTTTCACTAATGACAAACATCGTACAGTGGATGACAGACCTTACGGTGGCGGTCCTGGCATGTTGATGAAGATAGAGCCATTAGAGAAAGCGATAATTGCCGCAAGAGAGCAACCGTTAAATAAGAAAGATAAAACGAAAGTGGTTTATCTTTCTCCACAAGGAAAGAAATTAGATCAGCAATTAGTTAAGGAATTAAGCCAAGAAGAGCATTTAATTCTGTTATCCGGTCGATATGAAGGTATTGACCAAAGATTGATTGAAGCGCAAGTTGATATGGAAATATCCGTCGGCGATTTTGTATTAAGCGGCGGAGAACTTGCAGCAATGACGGTGATTGACACAGTGACTCGTCAATTACCAAATGCTTTAGGGCATAATGACTCTGCAGAACAAGATTCTTTTGAAGATGGTTTATTAGACCATCCTCATTATACGAGACCTGAGAAATATAACGGACTCGAAGTGCCAGCCATTTTATTGGGTGGTGACCATCAAGCGATTGCTCGGTGGCGACTGCAACAACGATTAGGTAATACCTGGTTAAAACGACCGGACTTGTTGCTGAAATTGGATTTGTCTAAGAGCGAAGAGAAATTACTTGAAGACTTTAAGCGTGACCATAACGCTTGATGGATTTTGAATAGATTTGAATTTGAGAGATTGGTTTTATACCTAGGAGTGAATGATGAGTAAGTTGATAGAACAGCTGGAACAGGAACAAATGAATAAAGAGATCCCTGAGTTTGCTCCAGGTGATACAGTCATTGTTCAAGTAAAAGTTAAAGAAGGTGAGAGAGAGCGTCTACAGGCGTTCGAAGGTGTTGTAATTGGCGTTAGAAATCGCGGTCTAAACTCTGCTTTCACGGTAAGAAAAATATCTTATGGCGAAGGTGTAGAGCGTGTATTCCAAACACATAGCACAATGATAAGCAGTATCACAGTTAAGAGACGTGGTGATGTTCGTCAAGCTAAGCTTTATTACTTGAGAGAGTTAAGTGGTAAATCAGCTAGAATCAAGGAAAAACTTGATATTAAAAAGAAGTAATCTGCGATTAATTTTAGCTAATTATCTTATGAAAAAGCCGGTTTTTACCGGCTTTTTTGTGCACGGAGTAACTATTTAAATTGGTTCATTAAACTGAGTAGATAGCTCTTGGTTTGAAGGTAAATAGCGCGTTGATAAATCCGATTTGTCACGTCAAATCAGTATTTTAGTGAGATTCTGCTATACTCAGTTTGATTAATGAATGCTGTTTTTGCTTCCATTTGTAGTCTCGCGGAGAGTCCATGTTAAAACTTGAAGATTTCTTTGGAATATTGCTCGAAGAAGAACGCTCGGACATTTCAACCTTCCTCTCGGCGGTTGATGTCGACACAGAAATCAGCAATACCAAAGTAGTTAAACAGTTATCAGCTCGAAACGGAACTGACTCTCCTATTGTTGGTGTCGCACGACGACAGCAGTTCATCAAAATGATAAAGCCATTAGTTAATGAAGATTTGTTGGAATATGACCAACGCTACTTCACAAAAGAAATAAATACTTCTTCAAATCACGATCGTCGTTACTGTGCTGAAGAAAAAGTTCTGCAAGTGGCTTTGATTATTGCATCCACTAAAAGCATTAAAATGTTGGAAAACGAGCCTAATATTTTGACCGTTAAACAGCTAAGAGAAGCTGCTTTTCTAGAATCGCGATACGATCGTCTTTGGGAAATCCTAAGTCAGGAAACTCATCACATTGTAACGGCATTTAGGAAGGGCAAAAAGTAATTAGTTAAACCTCCCTATTAATCTGCAAAAATACCTTAACTTTAAATTTTAGATAAAAAAAACCCGGACGGATTGGCAGATCAGGCCGGGGCAGGTTCCATGACAGGGAAAACCTTAATTTTAAATTGTTGCACTTAAGCTAAGACGTATAAAATCGCAAAAAGTTTTATACGAATTACAATTTGTTACGTTTATCGATAATTTGGTTCTCTTAAACAATCCACAGTATAGGATATGGCATTCTCTTGTGCTGATTTGCCACGGTTCTTATACTGCTATAGTAATTATGCACTCTAGGCCCGCTTTTTGAGTATTTGCCACCAACCATTATTTTATTAACGAAATAATAAATATGAAATTAATTACTATTTGTTCTATTAATCAGAGTTATTTTTAATATTTCAACTCGACTGGTAGGAATGATACTATTTCGCCCTGTTCAAACTCATATTTCGGTTCGTCCACACTATGCTAGAAAAATTCAGAGTGGTGTTATCACATACCACACACCCTGGTAACATTGGTGCAACGGCACGCGCGATGAAAGTAATGGGTTTGTCCGATTTAGCGTTAGTAAACCCAACTCACTTCCCAAGTGCTGAAGCCACTGAAAGAGCCTCTAAAGCGGCCGATATACTGTCTAAAGCCTCAGTATGTACTGATATTGAGTCAGCGATTACTGATTGCAGGTTAGTGGTTGGGGCAAGCGTAAGAACACGCTCTTTGCCGAGCCGATTAGTGACACCCAGAGAGTTAGTTGAAGTGGTTAAAAATAACCTCGAAAATTTGCCAGTGGCTCTGCTCTTTGGCACTGAAAACTCGGGATTAACCAATGAAGAGCTACACTTATGTCATTATCAAGTCTATATCCCCACAAATCCGGACTATTCTTCCTTGAATTTGGCTTCGGCGGTCCAATTAATAAGCTATGAATTACGCTTAGCATTTTCAGAACTGCAACATTTACCGGACCAACGCGTCGTAGAAAAGGAACAACAAGTATCTCGAGCGCAGCTTGAAGGACTTCTTCGTCATTTTGAGAAAACAATGATATCGACGGGGTACATCAATCCTGCCCACAAAAAACAGATTGATAACAGAATGAACCGCTTGCTTAGCAAAGCCCAAGTAACTGAAAGTGAATATCGATTGTTGAGAGGGATGCTCTCTTCAGTTGATAAATTGATAGAACCATAAGTTTTAACACTAAAACCATACTTAATGGCAATATACAGATTATGCTTACAAGAATAAAAGAAGATATAGCGAGTGTTTTCGAAAGAGATCCCGCAGCGAGGAATACTTGGGATGTTGTTTTAAACTACCCAGGTTTACATGCCGTGTGGTGGCATCGAGTAAGTCATAAGTTATGGAAAAATAACTGGTTTCTTCTGGCTCGATTTCTTTCGAATTTTAATCGCTGGGCGACTGGTGTAGAAATTCACCCAGGTGCAACCATTGGCAGACGCTTTTTCATTGATCATGCAATGGGAGTTGTCATTGGTGAAACCGCTGTTATTGGAAATGATTGCACACTGTATCATGGTGTAACTTTAGGAGGAACCTCATGGGATTCCGGCAAGCGACATCCTACTTTAGAAGATAATGTTGTGATTGGTGCTGGAGCGAAAATTCTCGGACCAATTACACTCGCTAAAGGATGTCGAGTCGGCTCAAATGCCGTCGTTACGAAAGATGCACCAGAAGGTACAACTGTTATAGGCATTCCCGGACACATCATCGATTCACGTCGTAAAAAGACTAATTCTCATCGCGAACGAGTTGAACAATTAATAGGCTTTGAAGCCTACGGAGAAAGTGAAAAATGTTATGATCCAGTTGCTCAGGTGATCAGTAGCATGTTGGATCATTCGAGAGCGGTTGACAATCAGTTAAACTTGTTGCTGAGAGAGTTGAACAATAACGGAATCGATATTCAAAAACTCAATTTACCTGGAATAGATGTCAAAGATTTCCTCCAGGAAGTAGATATTGTTGAACCCAAAAGAACTGCCTCAGTCGATTAGTTTGCTAACTTACACTATTCTGATGTTAACGATTTAAAAATTGCGACCACTCAAAATGAAACAACCAATTTATCTAGATTACGCAGCGACAACGCCAGTTGATCCCATTGTGGCTGAGAAGATGGCGGCTTGTTTAACCGCTGACGGTGTATTTGGAAATCCGGCATCTCGCTCTCATCGCTTTGGTTGGCAAGCTGAAGAGTTAGTTGATATTGCGAGAAACCAAGTTGCAGATTTAATCAGTGCAGATGCTCGAGAAATTATTTGGACATCAGGTGCAACAGAAGCCGATAATTTGGTGCTAAAAGGTATTGCCCAGTGGAATAAAAAAGGCAACATCATAACTTCGTTGTTTGAACATAAAGCGATTTTAGATTGTTGTACATTCCTAGAAAGTAAAGGATTTACAATTACCTATTTAAAACCTGATAGCGGAGGTTTAATTTCCCCAAAGCAGGTAGAAAATGCGATTAAAGATGACACCATATTAATATCTATCATGCATGTCAATAACGAGATTGGTACGATTCAAGATATTAAAACTATAGGTGAAATAGCGCATAAGCATCACATTCCTTTTCATGTAGATGGTGCACAAAGTGCCGGTAAATTACCCATTGATATGTCCGAACTCAAAGTTGACTTTATGTCCTTTAGTGCACATAAAATTTACGGCCCGAAAGGCATTGGAGCATTATTTGCTCGTAGCAACCAGCAACCCAATATTGAAGCACAAATCCACGGTGGCGGTCATGAAAGAGGACTACGTTCAGGTACATTGCCGACACATCAAATAGTTGGCATGGGGGCAGCGTTTGAACTTGCCAGACTAGAATTAATAGAAAATAAAAAGCACTCATTGGCTTTGAAAAATAGCTTCCTTAACGAATTGCTTAATCTAGAAGGAGTAAAGATAAACGGACAAAGTAGCAATTTAGTTGATGGAATTGTCAATCTTCAGTTCGATTACGTTGATAGTGAAACATTGTTGATGGCGTTCAAAAATATTGCAGTCTCTTCTGGCTCTGCGTGCACGTCAGCAAGTGTAGAGCCGTCATATGTTCTAAAGGCCATCGGATTAACTAGCGAACAGGCTCATAGTTCTCTAAGATTTAGTTTTGGGCGCTTTACGACAGAAGAAGAAGTCCAGGAAACCATCCAAGTGGTAACAAATGGATTGACTAAACTTAGAGCTATGTCTCCTGAATGGCAAGCAAGACCGTAATCATAATCCCCGTCTATTAAGCTCCAAACATCGTTTTTACCGAGTTAGTGCTGCCAAATGTTATAATTTCGTGATGTTTTTATCGTTCGTAACGGATAGTCTGTCGAAAGAGTCTGTATTAGCAAGTTGAATGTGCGAAAAATAGATTGGCTGGCAGAGCCTCTACCACCATCGGGTTAGTTTATGAGTCAATTTGGGCATTCTATGTTAAACAAGCACAAGATATTAATTGTCGAAGATGAAGCTGATATCGCAGAGCTTATAAAAGTCAGTTTGGTGGCTCTATCGCTGGAAACCGAACATTGCGCAGACGGTGACAAAGCAATTCAAGAAATTCTTAAAGGTGATTACTCATTAGTGATTCTCGATCTCATGCTTCCCGGTACCAGCGGATTGGATATCTGTAAAGCAGTAAGAGCGGAACAACCGGAACAAGCGATAATGATGTTAACCGCCAAAGGCTCGGAAACCGATCAGATTGTCGGTCTTGAGCTTGGCGCTGATGACTATATGACGAAACCATTCAGTATTCCCTCATTTCAAGCAAGAGTACGTGTTCAACTCCGCCGAGTTGAGTTGTTGGCCAAAAAGGAAGAATTCCCGTCGAGCCATAAAACAATTCAAGTAGGTAGGCTTTCGATAGACCAATTGAATCATACGATGACAATTGATGATAATCTTATAGAACTCACTTCACTTGAATTCGATTTGTTAACGTTTTTTATGGAGCGTCCGGATCAAGTGTTTTCACGAGCCAACTTATTAGACAAAGTGTGGGGATATGATCACGATGGATATGAGCACACGGTTAACTCTAATATTAACAGACTAAGAAGAAAACTCAGCCTTCAAGAGCCCCCTCAACAGATTATTCAAACCGTTTGGGGAGTCGGCTACAAGCTATCGAGCGAGGATTGCCAATAAATGAAATTATCACTCTATCAAAAGTTATCGATTACACTTCTATTAACTTTTATACTCATAGTCATTGCTTTTTTATATACCAGCCAGAGTATAGACACTAATTCTAAAGATAATGCTGAACAGCGCTTACATCATCAATTGGCGGAGCACTTAGTACATGACAATCCGTTACTAGCGTCGGGTAAATTTGATCACGTTGCGCTAGAGAATTTATTTCATTCGATGATGATACTAGGGCAGAATTTCGAATTTTATGTTTTGGATACCCAAGGTGAAATTCTTAGTTTCTCAGCAAAACCTGGAGAAGTTGTAAGAGAAAAAGTAGCGCTAGAGCCCATTTTAGCGTTTCTGAATGGTCATCAACAGCTACCGATCTATGCTCAAGATCCGAGAAGCTCTGGCGATAAAATATTTTCTACGGCGCCCATATATCAAGATAAAACACTAAAGGGATATCTTTACGTTATTGTTAGAAGTCAAATATATGATGGAATTTTTGAACAGATTAGTAGCAATGGCAAAGTTCAGGTATATGGCTTAGTCACTATCTCAAGCATTCTTTTTCTGTTTATACTTTTGCTGGTGAGTTTTAGATTTATTGTAGCCCCCCTAAAACATCTAACCTCGCAAGTAGAACTGCTTAAACAGGATGGTTCCTCACAGCAATTAGTCGAATTAGAGAGTTCGGGCAAAAGTGTAGAAGTTGATGGACTAACTTTTGCGTTTAATCAATTGATCGGACAAGTCAATGATCAAGTAGAGAAACTAAAGCAAGTTGATGCTGAGAGGCGAGAACTGTTTGAACATTTGTCGCACGATTTAAGGACGCCACTTGCATCGCTACATGGGTTTTTAGAGACTATAGATCTTCAACAAAGTGAATTATCAGAAGTTGATAGAAGAACTTATATTAATCGTTGTTTAAAAAATGCGAGACAATTAAAACGGTTTGTCGACCAAATATTCGAACTTGCCAACTTGGAATCTGGCCAAGTAAGTACGACGTTCGAACCACTACCGATCGCTGAGTTGTTATTTGATCTGGTCGATAAGTTCGCCTACAAGGCGAAAGACAAGAAAATTATGTTACGAGTGGACGTATCAGACGAAAGTCTAGAAATAGTCACTGATATAGCAAAGTTGGAGCGAGTATTAAGCAACCTTGTCGAGAATGCCATTCGACACACTCCGCCTGACGGAGTTATCACTCTGGGAGTACTTAATATCGCAGGTACTGATCAAGTGCTGGTAGAAGTGCGAGACACGGGAACGGGAATTCCAGAACAAGATCTTCTACATCTTTTTGACCCGCGCTTTCGTGGTTCAAAAGCACTTGATGATGGAGAGCGCCATATTGGGTTAGGGCTTACCATAACTGAGAAATTACTTAGGATAATAGGCAGTGAGATTAAAGTTGCAAATAATTCTGATGCGGGTGCTAAATTTAGTTTTTGTTTGCCTGTATCTTGACCATTAAATCGACTCATCAGGTCACTCTGTAACCAGTTAAATTGGTTGGCACAGCGTTGTTAGGAGGGTGTGAGTCGATAATTTAAATAATTATAAAAATTTGTTAATTATTTTAAATTAACCCTTGTATTTTTTTCAGAATAACGCATAATGCGCTCCGCATCGGGTCGTTAGCTCAGCCGGTAGAGCAGTTGACTTTTAATCAATTGGTCGGGCGTTCGAATCGCCCACGACCCA
>JAHRVB010000050.1 GCA_019090895.1 Kangiellaceae bacterium | reverse complement strand
TTAACCAAATCACTCGCTTACTTAAATCCCACACAACGTGCTGCACTACGCAATACTTCGAGGGTGGCACTAAATAATGCTGAAGCATTGCGCGACTTGATCGACTATTGTTATTCCAATATATATAATGGCGACTGTGCCTCTTTTATTGCCAAGCATTGTCCTTATGATAGTCGTATTGATGATCGCAGCAGAAGTTGTATTCGCGAATATTCAACCAAACTATTCGACTTGACCAACCATGATGAACTCGAGCTAACGTTGCAACAGTACAATCGACTAGTCGCGCCTTCAAAGAGCGAAAACATCGGGATGGATTTACTACAAATGCCAGGTGTCGAAGTCTTTTCTGCACGCAACAAAACTCGTAGAAGTATAACTCTTGATAAATCGAGTGGTGAGGTTATGGGTCTTGGCGGGCTAGAAATTTATTCACCTAAATCCAATTCGAAAATAACAACAAGTTTTTTAATTAAAACCAAGACCAAGTTGGAAAGAGCGAAGCTATGGCCTATCGACTCAACTGGCAGTTTTCAGGTCAGCGTTTATCAAGGGGAGGGATGGAAGGTTTGCCAAGATCAAGATTCAAACAATCAGTATGATAGAGATGTTATGGATGGGGCCATTGCCGTTAACGGGTATTACTACTACAAATACGATATAAAAGATATGGAAACGCTGCGTATGTACATGGACATCTTCAAAAAAGAAGATATTGAGATAACTTTTTATAGGAAGTCAACTCACGTTACTCCGATGACGACCGGGTTAAGCAGTGATAATAAGCCATTTTATTTTACCGCGAGAAATATTGAAGTGACTAAAGACATCAACAACAACGATATTGGTTACTGCCTTGCCGATAATAACATCAATCTGATGAGGACAACTGATACTGGCTACTGTAAAACATATGGCCGACTTTACACTTGGGATGATGCAATTAAAGCTTGTGAAGCATACAGTGAGCATCATGAGGCCAGTACAGGTTTGTTCTTCCGATTGCCTTCTAATGATGATTACGATCTTTATTTTGATCGAGTAGAACAGGAGTCTGGTGTTGATAAAGTGGCTTATTGGCTCAAATCATATCAGTTTGAGAAACATAACAACCAATATCAAACAATCAACAAACTTGGCTTTAACGCGCAAGCGGGGGGCCGCTTTAAGTCTCACAATAACGGAAGTTATTCTTCTAGTCCAAAAGGAACTGAAGGAACCTTGTGGGGAGCAACTGAGGAGAATGGCTCAGCCAATCTGGTCAGTTTTGATAGTGCTGATAAATTTGTGACAAAAACATTTGTCGACAAAAGTAATCTGTCTCCAGTCCGTTGTATAGGATCGTTCACTCGATAGTAGTGAGCGGTTCTATTAAAGAGAATGAGCACACCTTTAACTGGTGAGGTGTGCTCAAGATTCCGTTTTCTTTGTTAAGGATAAGAGTCTGTTATATGTCAATTAGAACATCTATTCCCAAATTTATTGGGGGCCTTGCAGTTTTATCGCTTGTAACGTCAATCGAGGCAACTACTTTTATTGACCCTGAAAGCCAAACCAGTTGGCTAGGACAGGGAGTGCAAAGTAGTAGTGGTCTATTTAAAGAAGCTTGTGTAAAGGGGGAGTGGGTTGAGTTTAACAATCAGTCGCTAACGTTTAACTATCAAGACAACAAAAGCGCTCGTCAATCGCTGCGTGAAGTGAGCGGCGGTGTAGCTGCTTCTGTTAACCTCGGGTTATTTGGCGGTGGAGTGTCAGTACAAATGCACACACGATTAGAAGAAAATGAGAACACCGCCAGCGTTGTGTTTAGGTTGAGTTACAAAAGTAAACAAATTACTCTGCAAAACCGGAGTTATACGACTTTAGGAAAAAGCCTTATCGGCCAAAAACCGAAAAAAATTGAGGCAGACTGCGGCGATGAATATATCGATCATATTCAGTTGGGCAACGAGTTATATTTTGTCTCGCAAATGGTTTTTTCAAGCAAGGAAGAATACGAGAAATTTATTACTAAGATTAAAGTGCGGGTGTTGTTTTTTACCACAACTTCCAGTATTACCGAGGAATTTTATCGGTATGCACAAAGCGGTCGATATAGCATAAAAGTGCTATCTCCCAACCCACTTCCACAGACTATTTACGATATTGTTGGTGATGACGGGGAAATGAGCTGTTTTCCTGGCAACGTGAAGAGTATTGGCGCTTGTGTACAGAGCAATGCCCTTATCATGGATTACTTGCTATCGCCCGATGGTTACAAAGAATGGTTGTTGAATGACAATAATTTGGGGGTTAATTATCTCAATAGTAGTAATTACGAAAAAACGGGGCACAGCGAATACGCAGGAGTGGTAGCGCCAGACGTTAGTGACCTGATTAACTTGCAAACAAGCTTTCGCGAAGTGTTGACTCGTCAATTCGCGTTAAGAAACATTATTCAGGCGTATGCGGAAGTTCCAGCGAGAAATCAAATAGAATACCACGCGCTGCTATTGGATGTTAATAGTAATATTACCCTCCTCGAATCAGCGATGAGCAATTGTAAATCCAACCCCATTGTCAACCTCTGTCAAACTGAAATGGACTATGCAATGGAGCAGTTAATACCAATTTCGTTGTGACGATTTCCTTTAATAAATGAGAGCAAGAGAAATAGCCGCAAGAAATCCACCTCAATCGAAAGTGCTATTTCAATACATTTTGCTGTTCGTTTGTTTGTTCTTTTTAGAGCGGTTTCGGTTTTCTACTCATGATTTTTACTTTCGTCATTAGACGGAAATTTAGACCTTGAAGTCGGATGTCAAGTTGGACGCGTTTCACAAACCAAATAAAACTAATCAACCTTTGTCTCTAAATGTCCAAAGTTTACTATTTAGTGTCCTATGTTTATATCAAAAAACTCGGTATGGTAGTTTTAGTTAGTTAAGCGGGTTCGGTTGCAATTTGAACTGCAAATGTCGTTTCATAATTTTAAATTAAAGGAAGTGCAATGAAAATTTTTAGATTGATATTGGTTTCTTACTTTAGTGCATTTAGCGTGTTTCCTGTTCCATCTTACGGAAGTGACGAATCTCAGAATTTGACGGGTCACTCACTTAGTAATAAACAAATTATTAGTGAACTGAGTTCGGATGTTGTGGATAGTTCGCATTTTACCGTTCAATTAGTCGAGGATATGTCGACTTTTTCAATTGATACATTTGGAGGTTTAGGCGATGTTAGCCTTTATGTTAAGCGTGGCGAAAAACCTTCTTATGACAATTATGACTGTGCTTCATTGAAGGAAGGGAATGATGAGAATTGTACTCTAAATAATGTAGTCGCGGGTGAATATCATATCGTACTTCATGGCGATTATGAAAATACTCAAATTAGTGCTCTCTGGGAGAATAATAATTTGATGGATAATACGAATGCAAACGAAGAAAGCGCGTCGAACAGTTGTGAAGGCGATGACACTTGTGTGGTTAACTACAATAAAATCGTTAAATTAGGACACCTTTCTACGGCTGTTGTTCCAATTCAATGGCAGGATAGCCCTTACTTTAGCACTGCCAGAGGCGGTCCCAATAAACTGCAGGACTGGTATAACAGAGTGTCTAGAGGAAAAGTTCAATTGAAAGGGAAAAATGGCGCGGACAAAATAACCATACTTAAAACCGTTAAAACAGATCTTAAGGCAGCATGTTCTAATCGCAAGAAGGCTGCGAATGTTGCAAGATCTGAAACGAATATAGGGCATCATAATATTAGAATTTATGACTATGCTGGGAATGTATGTGGCTATGCCGCAAATGCAAATGGTAGCGCTAGAGGTGGCAATATTTATGTTAACTCGTCGGTTGGAAACAGAGCAACGACAACCCATGAAATGGGACATGTTTTTAAATTGGGGCATTCCGCAGTTCTCACAACAAAAAAAGGAAAATTAACGACATCAAGCGTTGATAGAACCACGCCAATGGGGAGCTGGGGGGCTAAGTCCTACAATGCACCACAACTTCACTGGTTAGATTTTGTCGAACCACATGAAGTAATTAAGATTCATCCAACAAGTAACGGAGAGGAATTCACTCTTCGAGCAGTACTAGACAATCAACGTTCGGGCGAGGAGCCAATTGCATTGGTCTATGATATACCTGAAACGGGTAATCGTTTATTTATGTCAATCCCCAAATTACAAAACGATCTCGTTCGTTTTAGAGGTCTAAATTTACATACAACAAGTCCTTGTGATAAAGGTTGCTCGCTTTTAAGAACATTAAAGGTTGCTGCTGTCGGAGAGGAGTCGTACTACAAAAATGGAAAGCTACATAAGGATACGAGTGGTATTTATGTCGATGAGCTTGGTTTGAAAATTGAAATTGTAGAAGTGATAGATAATTGGGACCGTGCAAGAGTTCGTATTACTAAAGTAGAGAAAACAGAGAGCGATTTGGCCTGTACTCAACCGGTGACCATTGATACGAATTTTGAATTGACTCGAAAATTTAATAGTAAGACTGGTAAAGCAGGTGCAGGTATATTGAGTATGGAAATTACTAACAATAACGCGAAAGGGTGCCGACCTATTATGTTTTTTAATTCAGGTCTTAGTGTTGTAGCGGAAGAGGGACGTAACGTTAAACAATGGAAATTGAATAAAAACAATGGCCATAAAGGTGCAAATAGAGGAAGCGATTATATTTGGTCTCAAGGTGATAAAACTAACAAGAACCATCCAAAATTTAAGAGAAGTGTCAAATTAACAAGTGCTAATGAAGGCACTTTTGATATTACGGTTCAGGCAGGAAACTTGGAACCTGTTACGATACCGGTATCGTTTAGTGAGAAGGAGTAGACGATACGGTTTCTGTCAGGTCTTGGTATTTGTCTAATAATCGGTCATCGATCAAATTAGAACAAACTAAGAGGTCTGTTTGAGGGGGGCGTCAAGCTTAGTTTTGACAACCTCTCAGACATTTCCTTTAGAAAAAGGGAGCTCAAAGGAGGTCTTTGTTGTTTGGTAAACTTCATCCTCCTTTGAATACCTCAGACCGTCATTTATCCGTTATGAAGATTGCCATTATCTGCCCGATAGCAAGTAAATGATTGTAAATCAGCCGGTATAAAAAGTGAGTACTTTCGGTTTAAATAATGCCTATGGTCATCAAAAATAACCTGTCTAGTCTATGTCTCCTGACAGCAATTGTTGCACTTTTCACTGCAGGTTGTGACAACAAAGATCCGCAGAGGGTTGATAATTCTATTGGACCGCCAGAAGTAGTGGAAGAAACAGAGATAACGGATGAGTTACAAGCATTAAACAATGGACAAGTTATCACACAGCTTAGTTCTCAACCTAACAAGCGTTTTATTTTTGAAGTTATTCTCCCGGATAACTCAAGCGAGTTCAGCGTTACCACCCATAGTGGTATGGGAGATGCTAGCCTATATGTAAAGCAGGGAGCATATCCAAGTCATGATGATTATGATTGTTTGTCTAACAGGGGGAGGAATAATCTGAATGACGAAAATTGTTTGGTTGAAAAACCTACTGCGGGTAGCTATTACATTATTGTTGCAGGAGAATATCAAGAGTTGACACTTAGTGTTAGTTGGCAAGTCGAGAATAGAATCTTAGGGCTGAACGGCGACTTTATTATTTCATCAATTCATGCTGATACTTTATTAGGAGTAGTAAGAGAAAAGGGCGCGAACGATAACAATATAGTTCAGTATACTAGAGCCGAAGTCATTTCTTTAAACAATGTCATTTGGACTTTTGAACCCTATGATGAGCACTATGTTATTAGACAAAGTGGAACAGCACTAACGGTAGCTAATAGCTCTGTTGAACAAGGTGCTAATATTACGCGGAGTCAATTAGACTATAGAGACGCTCAACTATTTGAAGTCGTACAGACCAGTCTAAGTAATGAGGCCAAAACAATTATTAGTAAAGCGAGTTCACAAGCCTTGACTGTGAAAAATGCTTCGCATGATAATGGCGCCAATATAGAACAACAAATCTACAATGGTCAAGAAAACCTGCATCAGCAGTGGTTAATCATCCAACATGTCCCAGTCTTAACGGAAAGAGAACTAGTGACAGCTGAAGATGCATGGGATGTATTTGAAGAAGCGGGTGAACCTTATGTTGGACCAAATTACCAGCAAAATTTTTCAGTAAATAATATTTACTCAGCCTCACCAATAGATCCTAGATTGGTTACTGCGGGTACGATGATACCCGGTAGAGTGATTGATGATGGAGCGCCACTTGTTGAGTATTACCCGGGCACTTTGCCTTTTATCGCTGTTTGTATACATAACTCAACGCGAGCTACCCAACAGATGCGAGAGAATTATCCCAAGGGCTGGAGAGAGTGTAATGATGACGGAACTCATTCTTGCGACCCAATACAAGCTGCAATAAATTTTAGGGATGGAAAAAATAATCCTGTGAAGGGAGACGCTGGTTCGGGTGAGCTTTGTAGTGACACGGTTAATTATCTAGAAAAAGTGACAGGTCAGAGACCGCATATGATCATTCCTCATTGGCCAAAAGGTTTGCTTGATATGAATCGTAGTCCCCGTAATAAGGTCGCTCATGTTTTATCACCCCTAAGGCAACATCCTGACCTTTTAGCTACTTGGGATGATTTTATGGGGTTTGTACGCGAGGCGAGAGATATAGCATATCAGGAGTGGGGGGGAGGGCTACAAATCGGTTTCCATGGTCAGACTAGCCGATTTTCGCGCAACCATTTTGGTACCAATATTTTAGCTTCAGTGTTGGACGTACCAGAATCGGTTTTAAATGACCCATCAAGTAATCAATACCAGAAAATCATGCGATCTTCTAGTTTAAAATACAGTTTAAATCAGCGTAATCTGGAGCCTTGGGAAGCTTATAAAGGTAATTATTCCTTAGGTCAAGGTGTTGCATCCAGAGGGATCACAACGTTTCCCAGCGCGACCATGAAAGATCAAAATGGACCTTTTTGGTCTACGGGAGGCGATTTTGAGCGAACAAGTATTAGTAGCTATTTTCAAGACAAAAAAATTCAAGGTCGGCCTTACCCTGATCACCACAAGAATTACTTCGACAGTGTACAGCTCGAATCGTATACTTTCTTTATTAACAATGAACGCGTA
>JAHRVB010000049.1 GCA_019090895.1 Kangiellaceae bacterium | reverse complement strand
GCTGCTTTCTTAGGAGCCGCTTTCTTAGGAGCCGCTTTCTTAGGAGCTGCTTTCTTAGGAGCTGCTTTCTTAGGAGCTGCTTTCTTAGGAGCTGCTTTCTTAGGAGCTGCTACAACTTTCTTTTTTACGCCACCTTTGGCCATGATTTTCTCCACTTATTTTGAATGTAGTTAGTTCAGTCCGAAGTGTATAACTAGATTGAAAAAAATACAAAAAAAAAATATAAAAACAGCCAAAAAAGTGCATATTTTTTACTTTTTGTAGTTTTATTTGGGTATTTTCGATCTTGATTGTAATTTTTTGATCAAAAACAAAACTTTCATTGTCTTTATATTTCTTTCGTTGTTGTCAGGTTTCAATGAATAAAACGAATAAATTAGACTAAATAAAAACGATTGTAGTTAAAGTTTATCTGCCCAGCCTGTGATCGATTTTGCCAAATAAATATCTTCTATGGGTAAATGCGATAAGAAAAGCGACGATTTATTTATTCGCTGCGATGCAATAGACCAACTTGCATTTTCTAGTTGTTCGATAAATCTATTTTCAGTTCGAGAATCAGCGACAAAACTCAATAAAGGATTTGAAAGAGCGTTGATGTCAGAATCGAGAAGTTGAATGTCATCTTTTGGATATCGTGGATCTAGAAATACGATAGGGTATTTACTCTCAGATTGCTGCAAACAGGAAATGCTCCAGTAAGCAGCTTGCTCATTGGCAATAATTACGATTTTTTTGTTAGCGCTAGCGATAGAGTTGATTGTCTCAATGCAAAGAGAATTAAAGTAGTTTTGATACTCTTCTTCCGTTTTGAAATTAGTGCGTGCTGACGATCTGATTTCAGTCGGAGAGGATTTTTGTGCTTGGGCGATTTCATCAATTACCGGTTGGCTGGTTGATTGTGATTCTGGTTGACGTTCTTTTTCTAATTGAGGAAAGTCATCCAGTGCAAAATTGGGAGCATGTACTGTCCAACCTAAATTGGTTAACTGGACCGAAAGCGGATGAATTACCCGAGGGTGGTCTGCGTGTTCGCCCCTTGCATGAAAAATAATTACATTGCCGCGATGTTTTTTATTTCTAGCTGTCCTAACAAGCAATAAATGTTGTTGTTCTCTAACTGTTAGCCAGTTTTTAGTATTAGCTGTAGTCTTACTCTCTAGTTCTACTTGATTTACAGAAAATTCTAATCGTGTTTTATCGGGCAGTGACTTTTCGGAATCAACAGAAGGGTTTGAAGAGACCTTTTCCTCTTTTTGAGCGAACGATTGCGCACAAAACAAAAACAATAGGGTGAGCTTGCTAATAATCAGGATTAATTTCATTTTTTACCTCGTTCGTCAATTTCTAGTCTATTTTGATGAAATCATCATAATGATTTACATTCTAAAGTTGCTTTTAACCTATTATGGCATAGCAATGTTATAGAGCTGATTCTATATATCGGTTTTAACCCTTTTTATATATCTACTACGTTGATATTGAGTGGAACGAATTTGAACTTGAAGGAGTTACTGTACGTTCCCTTCGAATTTTGAGAAACGCATTTTGTTTTCGAACGTTTCTGGTCGAATTGTGAGATTGTAGTCTAGTGAGTCATTATTGATGAATTAGCGACGATTGAAGCCGATTAATTAGTTGCAGCAAATTGTTGCAAAAAGGGATGATTTAACGTTCACTAAACGAATGAAAAAAGAAGTTAATGACGAGCAACTTATATTGCAATATGCGCAAGGCGAATCAGCGGCATTTGAAGTACTTTATCAACGGCATAAAGCGAGTTTATTTCGTTATTGTCTCCGACAATTTTCTAGCAGAGCGGTTGCAGAAGAATGCTTCCAAGATATTTGGATGAAAATTATTAGAAATAGAGTCTCTTACAAGCCTAAAGCTCTATTTACCACTTACTTGTACCGCATCGCAACAAATCAAGTGATAGACCTTTATAGGAAAGAAAAAAAAAGGTTAAAAGATTGCGAGTACAATGAAGAAAGTTTCGATAATCTAGCGATTGAGGCTCATGCTACAGAACAAGAACATATTGAACGAAAAAAACGACTAACTGAATTGAGAAAGCAAATTGGGTTGTTGCCTTTTGAGCAAAGAAATACGTTGCTCTTAAAAATCGATGGAGGGTTGTCCATCGAAGAAATCGGGCTCATTTTAGACTGTGGCAAAGAGACGGTCAAAAGCAGGTTAAGGTATGCTACTAACAAACTTAAGGGTTCAATACGAGAATCTTTGGAACTCGAACGATCATGAATATTAAAAGTCATTTAACCAAAAAAGACACTTTGAGTGATGGGTTATCGGTTCAGCTCGATGAGATTGAAGTGATTTTGTCGGAGGAACCGGATCTGAAGCCCGATTCCTCTCTTGATAAACAGATTCTCACCGCGGCATATAGAGAGACATTAGACAATAAGAAAAGAGAATACCTGCCTAAATCTGTTTGGAAAAGACTGTCTTTACCGCTTTATATATCCTCTGGTTTCGTTTTTACTGTTTTAGCATACAATTCTCTTTTGTTAGAGCCACTAAAAATTCGTGAAAACAAAGATGAGTCGTCCACGATTGTGAAAATAGAAACGGATGATGAAATAGGGCATGAACAGTACAAAGCTCAACAACATGAAAAGCGAGAACTTCCAATAATGGAATCTCCAGAGCCTGTACCGGATAGAGTTCTAACTGAGACTAATCCTGTCGAATCATCACATAATTCCGCTTTGGAGTCGGGTTCTGAGTTGATTCAGCAGGGTATTTATACTGGCTCTGAAATCTCAAAAACAGATCGACCTGAAAAAGAAGCCTGGGCGAGAATAATTATAGGGCATTTTCGAAATGGTCAAGTTGAGGAGGCAAGAAGTGAGTTAATTAGATTCAAAGATGCTTATCCAGACTACCCTATTGAGGAACAAATAAAGGTCTTTAATCACTAGAGTCAGTGATAAATCATCAAAAACCGATCTTTTCCTTGTCCTAAATCAATCCAACTACTATTTTATTACTATGCAATAGACGATTATTTTGCTTGATTACTTGGGCTCGTTCCTTATAATCCACGTCAATAAGGAGGGGTATGGGTGTCATTTAGCGGTTTTCTTTTAAGTAGACCATTTTTTAGCCATAAATTCCTTATTTCTAACACTAATCTACAAAGCGACTGTGTCGTTTTACAATAAAAATTGGAGATTCCTCAATGGCCATTCGACGCAAGTTGATTGCTGGCATTGCTTCACTGCTATCTATTGTGCTTAGCGGTGTTGTGCAAGCGGCAACCGATATGAATATGCGCCCCGGAGTGACTGAAACGAGTAACGCAGCCTACGATTTACATATGATGGTAATCTGGGTGATGGTTGCTATTTCTGTCGTTGTTTTCGGTGCGATGATTTATTCATTCATTTTTCACAGAAAATCAAAGAATTATAAACCAGCTACTTTTCATCACAGTACTAAGGTCGAGATGATTTGGACAGCTATACCTATAATTATTTTGATCTATTTAACAATTCCCGCTGTAAAGTTGTTAATCAAAATGGAAGATGCATCCAACTCTGAAATGAGCATACAAGTGACCGGTTCTCAGTGGAAGTGGCATTACAAATATCTTGAGCATGATGTCGAGTTCTTCAGTGAATTAGACCGTTCCTTAACGATTACCGATGAAAACTATTTGTTGGAAGTCGACAATGCTTTAGTTGTTCCGGTGGAAACCAAAGTTCGATTCTTAGTAACCGCTTCTGATGTTATCCATTCTTGGTGGGTACCTGATTTGGCCGTTAAGAAAGATGCAATTCCTGGATTCATCAATGAGACGTGGACAGCTATTCCTGCAGACCAAGCTGGCAAAACCTTTCGTGGGCAATGTACTGAGCTTTGTGGAAAAGATCACGGTTTCATGCCTGTTGTAGTCAAAGTGCTAAGTAAAGAAGATTTCAAAGCATGGGTCGCACAAAAGGATCAAGAAAGACTTGCAGCTGAAAAAGCTGCCGCTGAAGCGGCTGCCCAGAGCTGGGATATGGATAAATTGATGGCAATGGGTAAAGAGGTCTATGACTCAAAATGTGCCCAGTGTCACCAAGCCAGTGGTTTAGGAATTCCGCCAGCATTCCCTGCTTTGAAAGGCAGTCCGATTGCGTTAGGACCTGTTGATGCTCACATTAACATTGTTGTTAATGGTAAGTCGGGAACAGGCATGGCTGCTTACGGACCACAATTAACAGATGCTGAGCTAGCAGCTGTTATTACATACGAACGAAATGCTTGGGAAAATAATACAGGCGATAAAGTTCAACCTGCTGACATTCAGGCTTTTAAAGCCGGTAACTAATAGGAGACGATCAAAATGAGTGATCATCATCCAACCGGCTTTACTCGCTGGTTATACACAACAAATCATAAAGACATTGGATCAATGTATTTGTGGTTCTCTTTTATAATGTTCTTGATTGGTGGAGCGATGGCGATGGTTATTCGCGCCGAACTCTATCAGCCAGGCTTACAGTTTGTAGATCCCAATTTCTTCAATCAGATGACCACAATGCATGGGTTAATCATGGTTTTCGGTGCAGTTATGCCGAGTATGGTTGGTCTAGCAAACTGGTTAATCCCTATGATGATTGGTGCGCCAGATATGGCGTTACCAAGAATGAATAACTGGAGTTTTTGGATTCTTCCATTTGCTTTCACGTTATTACTTTCTTCATTATTTATGGAAGGTGGTGCGCCTAACTTCGGTTGGACATTCTACGCGCCACTGTCTACGACCTTTGGTCCACCGAGTACAGATTTCTTCATCCTTGGCGTTCATATGATGGGTATCTCATCTATCATGGGTGCCATTAACGTGATTGTTACCGTGTTTAATATGCGTGCACCAGGCATGACGTTAATGAAAATGCCTTTATTCGTATGGACTTGGTTAATTACTGCCTTTCTACTGATTATGGTAATGCCTGTTCTTGCGGGTACAGTCACTATGATGTTAACGGATAGACATTTCGGTACTTCGTTCTTTGATGCTGCTGGTGGCGGTGATCCGGTGATGTTTCAGCATATATTCTGGTTCTTCGGTCATCCGGAAGTTTACATTATGATTTTGCCGGCCTTTGGTGTGGTTTCAGAAATCATTCCGACGTTCTCTCGT
This sequence comes from Kangiellaceae bacterium, assembly GCA_019090895.1. Lineage (GTDB taxonomy): Bacteria > Pseudomonadota > Gammaproteobacteria > Enterobacterales > Kangiellaceae. Next base: position 53,891 of record JAHRVB010000049.1, on the reverse strand, counting down.
AAGAAATTATTCGGTTATTCTTCGATGGTATACGCAACGGCATCAATTGCATTGTTGTCGTTCATTGTTTGGGCTCACCATATGTTTGCAGTTGGAATGCCGGTGGCTGGTGAATTGTTCTTTATGATTGCCACCATGCTGATCGCTGTTCCTACCGGTGTTAAAGTCTTTAACTGGGTCGCAACAATGTGGCAGGGCGCATTGACGTTTGAAACGCCAATGTTGTTCTCTATTGCGTTTGTAATTTTATTTACTATTGGTGGATTCTCAGGAGTAATGCTTGCAATGGCTCCAGTTGATTTCCAATACCATGATACTTATTTCGTAGTTGCTCATTTCCATTATGTGTTATTCCCTGGTGCAATCTTTGGTACGACAGCGGCAGTTTATTACTGGTTACCTAAATGGGCTGGCAAAATGTACAATGAAACGGCCGGCAAGATTCATTTTTGGTTATCTATGATATTCGTTAACTTGACATTCTTCCCGATGCATTTCAGTGGATTAGCGGGTATGCCGCGACGTATTCCTGACTACAATATGATGTTTGCTGACTTTAATATGTGGGCAAGTATCGGTGCATTTGGATTAGGTTTAACCCAAGTTTACTTCTTAGTGATAGTTCTACTAACATTGAAAAATGGTAAAACAGCTGAGCAGAAGCAATGGGAAGGCGCGAGCGGTTTGGAATGGGATGCAATGCCATCACCAGCGCCATATCATACGTTTAGCACACCACCAAAAATAGACTAGACAAGTTAAGAAATGACAGAGCAAACGCAACAAGAAAGTAACAAAAAGCTGGTTTGGCGACTTGTCGGCATTATCGGTGGCATGTTCGTATTCGCGTTTGCTTTAATTCCTTTATACAACGTGTTTTGCGACATTACTGGAATTAATGGTAAGACTCGCGGACAAGCGCTTTATCAAGACGTTAAAATCGACAAAAAGCGAGTTGTAACAATTGAATTTTTGACAAATATTAATCGCGGTATGCCTTGGCAGTTTGAATCCAGAGTTAAATCAATGGAAGTACACCCTGGCGAGCTGAATGAAGTTCGTTTTTATGCTAAGAATCGGTCAAAATTTGATATTATCGGTCAATCGGTTCCAAGTGTATCGCCCGGAGAAGCTGCTCTGTACTTAAATAAAACCGAGTGTTTTTGTTTTGATCAGCAGCGGTTGGTTGCTGGCGAAGAAATAGAAATGCCGATGAAGTTTTATATTGATGCTGATCTTCCTGAAGATATCTCCCGATTAACTTTGTCTTATCAATTATTTAATGTGACTGAGTCGGTAAATGCCGCTACAGAAGCAACCAAATAAAGCGAATTTATTCGCTTAAATGGAGAACATAAATGAGCACTGAAACAGAAGAGAAGTACGAGAATTACTATGTTCCAGAACAAAGCCCATGGCCAATAGTAGGCGCTGTTGCGCTATTTTTTATTGCTTGGGGCGGTGGGAATTTCATCCATCAATCTACTGAAATTGTAGAAACTGGTGATCAAAGTTGGGGTGGACTAGTCTTCTTAGCCGCATTGGCTGTAATGATATACATGGTCTTTCGCTGGTGGAAAGATACCATTAAAGAATCAGTAGAAGGTCTGTACAGCGCGCAGATGGATCGTTCATTCAAACAAGGAATGTTATGGTTTATTATGTCAGAAGTCATGTTCTTCGCTGCATTCTTCGGCGCATTGTTATACGTAAGACAATTAGTAATACCTTGGTTAGGTGGTGAAGGAAACAACGCAATGACTCACGCACTATTGCATCCGGACTTTTTACCACAATGGCCACTGACTAAGACGCCTGATGGAACCACTACCCAAGCAATGGGAGCGTGGGGATTACCTGCAATCAACACGGCGATACTATTAACCAGCTCTTGGACATTAACAATTGCGCATCATGCGCTTAAAGATAACAATCGCCAGGCGTTATTAAATTACACTTCAATCACTGCATTACTAGGTATCATATTCCTTGCTCTTCAAGTATTGGAATATCACCATGCATATAATGAAATGGGATTAACGTTAGGCAGTGGAATTTACGGCTCGACTTTCTTTTTGTTGACGGGTTTCCATGGATTTCATGTAACGATTGGTACTATATTCCTTATTGTATTATCCATACGTTGTGCCAAAGGGCATTTCACTGAGAAGCATCATTTTGCTTATGAAGCTGGTGCGTGGTATTGGCATTTTGTAGATGTTGTTTGGCTTTTCCTATTCATCTTCGTTTACTTAATGTAATCAAGATGTTAATAGTAAAAAACCGAAGCTAGCTTCGGTTTTTTTTCGCCAAGAATTAGGTATTTTATTATGTTTTTTCCAGCGGCTACTATCTTTGAATTACCGTTGGGAGGCCATGTGGCTCAATCCACCCCATAAGGATACCGGTAACAATCAATATGAATAAAGCAATTGAAAGACCTATTCGCCAACTTAAACTTTTGGCAGTTTTTCGTGAATCTTGCTGCTCAGTAACCAGAAAATATAGCGCTCGAAATAAGCTAAATAATATGGCCAACATCGCGGCTATTATAAGGATTTTTACGATCATTAACGGGTGTTTCCCTAGGTCGATACATTGTAATAATGATAGAATACGCGCCCTGAGGTCTTTTTACTAGTGGATTAGCTTTTTTGCGTCATTCAGTTCAATATAAAATCGGACGATATCAACTCACTGTTAATTTTTGGTTTTTAATCGTGTTTTTGTTAGTGCAATCGGCATTGAATGAATTGGGTTTTTGGCAACTGTCACGTGCTCAAGAAAAGCAACAAAGGTTGCATATACTTAAAAAGCAAACCGATACAAAAATAGTCGATCTGGTTCACATTAAACAAGGCGTAGTAAACAATTTTTCTCAGGTAGAGTTAGATGTTGAATTAGCAGAAAGAAAAAATATCCTGGTCGAAAATAAGGTTCAAAATGGGAAGCTGGGATACCATGTACTCAATTTAGTGCAAGAGACGGTGTCTAATAAGTACTTGTTGGTAAACCGTGGGTGGATTGAAGGGCGAGCTAAGCGTAGCGAATTGCCAATAGTCAACTTACCGAGTAGTGATTGGCGAATTTACGCGAGACTATATCCAATTAATCAACAGATGTTATCAGACGACGCTGAGATCGAATTCAAAGGAAATAATATAAGAGTACCCGTGCTCGACGAACATATTCTTAAAGTATTAGAAAAACAGTTATCGGTCGATATAGAGCCCTATTTAATGAGACTAAATCCCGATACTGAGCATGTGTTTGAAGTTAACTGGGCATGGGTGAGTATGCCTCCAGAAAAACACTTAGCTTATGCTTTTCAATGGTTCGCGTTATCGCTAGCATTTCTTATTATTAGTTTGTTTGTATTAATAAAGAAAGAAGATCGCTAGCCGTAGAGTTAGGTTTCGCTTTTACTGAAAGATAAGTCAGTATCTAAGTCAAGTTATTGTAAATTACGAGGTAATAATTATGGATTTTGATGAGAATGAAAATCAAACTCATAATCAAAATATTAACAAAAATAGGCGAACATTGGTCACCCTATTTGTTATGTTCATAACACCGGTTGCATTGGCCTATGCGGCTTATTTTGGAAATTGGTTTAGCGCAGCAGACGGCGCACAAGGTGAATTGATCGAAGCTGAGAAAATAACCGATATTGAAGATTATGGTTTCTATCGCTCTGATTCTAAATTGATTACCGGGCAAGAGTTTGAAACCCTTTATTGGTGGATTATTCCGATAGACACCGATCGCTGCGACCAAGCTTGTGTCAATTTGAACTTACATACGGTTAACCAAACTTATATGGGATTGGGAAAGGAATCTACCCGAATCAATGAATTGCTTGTACTGAGGGAAAACTCGAATATAGATTCGGGAGCTTTTCCAGTAGCAACGAGTCAGTTTTCTAATATTGGTGTAAAAGCTCTGGAAAAGACACACAGCGGTAAGGATAAGGATTTACCGGCAAACTATATTTATCTGGTCGATCCATTGGGAAATATATTTATGCGGTACCCACTCGTTATTGACCAACAGGATGCGCCGAAAGTGAGTAGAAAATTACGTAAGGATATCCTTCATCTTTTCAAATATTCCAGACTCGGATAGTCGAATTCTCAAGTAGAGAAAGGACTAAACGAGCTTTAGCGAACAGAGAAAGAAATGAGTCAGAATTTTATTAAGAAGTTAGCAATTATAGCAACAGTGTTTGCCTTGGTTGTGGTGTTATTAGGCGCCTTTACCCGGCTTTCTCATGCGGGACTAGGTTGCCCAGATTGGCCTGGGTGTTATGGTTTTAAGCATATCCCAACCGAACAAAGTGATATTGAAATCGCTAATCAAGCGTTCCCAGAAAGACCTTATGAATTTGCAAAAGCTTGGCCTGAAATGGTGCATCGATACTTTGCCGGAACGCTTGGGTTAATGGTTCTCGCATTGGCGTTATTGAGTCTCAAAAATAAACAGGGTAAAGCAAGAAAGCACTCATTTATATTGCTGGCTTTAGTGACGTTTCAGGCAATTCTTGGAATGTGGACAGTTACCATGAAACTGCACCCAGGTATCGTCATGTCTCATTTAATGGGCGGAATGATGACACTACTACTACTAGGTGTGCTTAGTTGGCGTTATACATATCAATTCCGGTCACCGGTGCCCATAGGGCTACAACAAAAATTTAAAAAGCTCACACTGCTCACTTTGTTTGTCCTAATCCTACAAATAATGTTGGGGGGTTGGACATCAGCTAATTATGCTGCAACGATTTGTTACGAGTTGCCGATCTGTCAGGGGAATTGGCTGTCAAATAGTGATTTTGTGGCAGGTTTTAACGTTTTCGCACAAAAAGCCGAAAACTACGAGTTCGGAATTTTGGGCTCTAATGCGCGAATTGCCATTCACGCTAGTCACCGCATCGGTGCGATTGTGGCTTCTCTAATTATAGCTTGGTTATGTTTCCGGCTAATTTATCAGAATAAAAATGGATTCCTCAGAAAAGTGGGTGTGTTACTTTCTGGTCTTTTGGTCATTCAAATTACTCTAGGTATCGCAAATATTGAGTTTCAACTACCATTATTTAATGCTGTCGCTCATAACGGCGTCGGGGCTCTGTTGCTTGTTGTTATGGGTCTCTTATTAGCATCATTAGTGACAAAAAGTACCGTTCCAAGTACCGCGATAGTAAGTTCGAAGGAGGTTGCAAATGACTGATTCAGATGTGAAACTATCAGCAGTAACGACATGGAAAGATTACCTAGAATTGACCAAACCTAAGGTTGTATTGCTCATTTTGATCACTGCGGTTGTTGGCATGTTTATGGCGACTCCGGGAATGGTTCCTTGGGATATTTTAATCGTTGCGACGGTCGGTATAGGTTTTGCGTCTGGAGGAGCGGCTGTTGTTAATCACGTGGTCGACCAAAAGATCGATGCAATTATGGCGCGAACATTAAAGCGACCAATTGCTAGCGGAAAAATTAGTGATAAGAACGCGATTATTTTTGCAGCGCTATTATCGATTTCGTCGATGTTGATGCTCTATTTCTATATCAATACGTTGACCGCCATATTGACGTTTTTCGGTCTAGTCGGTTACGCATTTGTTTACACGATGTATTTGAAGCGAGCTACCCCGCAGAATATTGTAATTGGTGGTTTAAGCGGCGCTATCCCACCTTTATTAGGTTGGACATCAGTTGATGGCTACGGAGGTGATATTCATCCACACGCTTTGTTGCTAGTTCTTATTGTATTTGTATGGACGCCGCCACACTTCTGGGCTTTAGCCATTTTTAGGCGTGATGAATATGCAAAAGCCGACATTCCTATGCTGCCTGTAACTCACGGTATCGATTTTACTAAAACCAGTATTATCCTATATACAATATTGCTGATTTTTGCAGGACTCTTACCTTACTTGACTCGCATGTCTGGTATCATTTATTTAATTTCCTCAACTATTTTGGGCATCATATTTTTGGTTTACGCGATTCGACTAAAGCTTTCCAAAGAGCGAAAGATCGCAATGGATACATTCAAATATTCGATCAACTACTTGCTGCTTATTTTTATTGCATTGCTCGTTGATCACTATTTTAGATTTTAAAGACGGTTGATAATTATGAAGAAGGCAGCACCTTATATTGTAATTGTAGTAGCTTTGATTGCTGGTCTACTGCTAAATTTCTCTTTCAATGAAGGATTTCACGTCGAAGTTGATAGTTCAACTAATGGTATTCAAGATAATAAGATAGATAGTCAATATCAATCGATTTTGATCTATCCAAAAAAGAACCTGCTGCCTGAGTTTCAATTAACTGCACACGACAATTCTGTTTTTTCTAATAAAGATTTTATGAACGTTTGGAGTCTAATTTTTATTGGATACACCAATTGCCCAGATGTTTGTCCTAATACGCTTAATCAAATGACTCAACTTTACAATTCGTTTGACGACGATATGCAAAGTAAGTTTAATTTCGTTTTTCTTTCAGTTGATCCTGAGCGTGATACACCGCAGCACATGGCTAAATACCTGGATTATTTTAACGAAAACTTTGTGGGAGTCAGCGGGTCTGTCAAAAATATTGATAGTCTAGTGAAAGCACTTGGTGGTGTGTATTCTCTTAATAAAGAAGAAGGGGAGTTCTACACCGTGGATCATTCCGCTAGAATTTTTTTAGTCGGTCCAGCTGCAGAGCGATACGGAATACTCGAGAGCCATTCATTAAAGACGAAAGATAAGACTCAAATAGTTAGTGACCTCACTCAGTTAACGAGTGATGTTACGAAATAATTGGTTGTTACAAAGTAATAGCCGGTATTTTGGTTCTCCTGAATTTACCCAAACTTGCTATCGGGTTATTATCTTATGAATCAACCATAGACTGAAAGAGAGAGAAGTGAAGTTTAGTATACTACCCAAGAGTTTTTTCGGTCGAAATTCACTACTGATCGCAATATTGCTGGTTATCAGCCACTTAATTTCCTATCTCACCGTTGAGCATTATGTCGTCGATCGCAAAGATCGCACCATTATGTACTTAGTGACCAATCAGATTAAATTGCAATACATTGGTTCGGAGACCGACATTCCGAAGAATTTGTCCGTTGGATTTAGCGAAACAACAGAACTTGAGCTCTTTTGGCTGACGGGTAACTCGTTGCCGGAAGGACTGGATAGGTCTGAAGACCATTTAGCTTATACCGAAGCAGCCAAGGAATTTTTGGGTGAGGGAACTATCGTTAAAGTCGAGATCTCCGACCGCATCTATGTGTGGGTTAATGAGCCAAGTCATCCAGAATACTGGATTAGAATGCCGATAGGAGAAATGGACAGTGGTGTGCCTATATCGCTAATTATTTTTTCAGGTATGTTGCTGTTCTTAAGTTTGGCAGGCGCTTGGCTTTTGGTGCATCAGTTACATAGACCTTTAAAACGACTTGCTTTTGCCGCGAGAGAAATAGGTCGAGGCGACTACCCTGGAAAATTGAAAGAAACGGGTCCCCAAGAATTAGTATCAGTGACTTCTGCCTTTAACCAAATGGCAGCAGACGTTCATCAACTCGAAGAGGATAGGACGCTGCTTTTGGCTGGAATCTCGCATGATCTTCGAACGCCAATAACGCGAATTCGTTTGTCCGTTGAATTTCTGACTGAGCAGGACGAAGAGTTGAAACAAGGATTAATCGCAGATACTCAAGACATGGATGATATTATCGACCAATTCATAGGATATGTTCGCTATGGCAGTGAAGAAAAAATGGAGCGTGGCGATATTAATGAACTGATTACTCAAGTTGTTGATGCTGCCGCGAAACAACATTCAGGTATTGAAACTCAGTTAGCAGATATTCCTAAGCAGAAATTCAAGCCGATGGCGATGAAGCGTTTAATCAGCAACTTGATAGAGAACGCTTTTCGTTATGGTAAAGCGCCTGTTCTCATATCAAGTGAAATCGATAATGAATCAGTTAAAATATCAGTTAGAGATAATGGAAAGGGGATCGTTGATCTAGACAAAGCAAGGCTCTTTCAACCATTTGCTAGAGGTGATAAAGCGCGAGGTGGTAAAGGCTCTGGATTAGGATTAGCGATCGTTCAGCGTATCGCAGAGATGCACGGTGGAACGATTATTTTAAACAACCATCCTGAAGGTGGATTAGAAGCTTGTTTGGAAATTCCTTTTGAAAAAGATTCGCAGGCCGCAATATAAAAAATACCTGCCCACTTAGATAGCACTCTAAACTCTCTTATTCAGTTCAATATTGCGAAATGAATCGTGTTAGTTTCTTACATGAAACTAGTAAGAAGCTAGAAAGACATGGTCTAGTTATTTTCCCAGTGTTTTTTTGCCCACTGCGCTGTCCTTTGCATTATACGTTTAGACGACTCATTAACGTTATCGAGTATTTGTTTATTGAGCAATGCTAATTTTGGTTCTATATCAAACGAATTATCTTCCGCAATAGTGATTAATTTGGCATCTTTAAGAACACTAATTGTTGTCTTAAACAGATTTTTATCAAAGGATTCCGGCGCGTTTAAACTGTAAAGCGCTGCGAGTCTTTGCGCCACTTGTTGACTATGTCGTTCAAGTTCTTTCCTGCTGGTCCTTTGACCCGCCTGTGTTGAAAGCAGTGTGAGCAAAATTCCGTACCTTAACAATGTAGGTCGGACAAACTGCGCGAGTAACATTAATTGCTCAAAATTTTCTTCCGATTCTAACGGACGAGAAAGGTCGTTTTCATTTTGAACTAATAAACCTTGAGTGACAAAAAAGTCGATTGCTTGATTTAAGTTTGTATTAAGCTGGTCTTCATCCCAATGGACAAATAGTTCTTGTTTGATGAATGGAAAAATAGAAGTGCATTTTTTTAAAAGTGTAGAACGAGCCATTTTTAAATTATTGACAAAACAGCTAGCAATTAATGAATAACTGATGAGCACGTGAATAATATTGTTTCGATAATAGGTTAGCAAAATCGCAGTCTGTTCGTCGGTCGTTATAATTTCGCCCATCGGATTGCCGACTGAAAAAATAGTGCCAAGTGTTTGAGCTTGTTGAATTAGGCTAGTACCATTTTCTTCAGGAAGGCGAGTTCGTTCGCTGTAGGGGGCATTCCTAAGTAGTGCAAGCAATAAGTCCAATTGTTTTTCTAGCTCTTTCTTGCCAATAGCCATTCGTTCAGTTGATAGTAGTACTATTGCAACCAAACTGATTGCGTTGACAGTAGAAGCGGCATTGATACGCTGCATAACTAAATCGGCTAGTGCTGATACCCTTGGTGTTAGCCAGCTAGGTTTAGCTCCAATTTGCCCACGGTAGTCGTGCCAATCAGGTTGCGTATGATCCAGATATTGATTCAAGAATATGGGTTCAGCGAAGTTCAGGTAAACTTTTCCAAAATTTTGCTTTAGGGTTTTACGAATTCCTAATAGTTGTCCAAATGATTCTTTCTTTTTCTCCGCTCCTCTTAATTCATTGAGATAGCTCTTTCCTTCAAACATGCGTTCGTAGCCAATATAAACTGGAATAATAGCAACAGGTTTTCTGGTTCCTCTTAACAGTGCTTGCAATGTCATAGCAAGTAAACCTGTTTTTGGTGGAAGTAGTCTACCTGTGCGGCTGCGCCCACCTTCAGGGAAGTACTCCAAAGGAATGCCGCGATCCATTAGCTGAAAAATATATTCGTTAAATACCGCTGCATAAAGTTTATTGCCGCCGAAACTTCGCCGCAAGAAGAATGCTCCTCCTCTTCTTAATAGAGAGCCTGCAGGCCAAAAATTAAGGTTGATTCCTGCAGCAATATGCGGTGGCACTAATCCTTCATGGTATAGGGTGTAGGATAAAAGCAAGTAATCGATATGACTTCTATGACAAGGTACGTAAATGAGCTCATGGGTCGAAGCTAAATCCCGAACCATCTCCGAGTCTCTTACAACCACTCCATCATATATTTTATTCCAAAGGTGGGTTAACATCGACTCCATAAACCGCACCGCTTTATAGGAATAGGACGAAGCTATTTCTTTGGCGTATTTCTCTGCTAATTTGGACGATTTTTTTAATGTAAGCTTCTTACTTTTTGATTCGCGTTCTATCGCACCTTTAACGTTATCACTGACCAATATATTAGTAATCACTTGACTACGATTGGTGACCAAAGGACCCATGGCCGCTTGTCTTAATCTGTGAAAATGAACTCGGAGCGTCCGTGTCAGCTTTGTGACTTGCATGTCATTGCTAACACCTGATTGAGTGACTTTTAATAAGTCAATTGGTTTTGCCACCCTAACAAAGGTATTGCGTCCCTGAAAAATAAACAGGAAAAACTTTCTGATGGGATTCGCGCTTTCGGTGTCAGTGAAAATAAGTTTAAGAAGTGAGTTTTCTTTGCCTGGATTTCTACCCCAGTAAATTGATAGAGGCAATAATTGATGAAGTTGGCTGGTATCTTGGGCTTGTTTTTCCAATAATTTTTGAAATAAATATTGATATTTTTTTACCGGCTTTCCACCTAGACCAAGAATCACTTTTGATTGGAGAAAAAATACACTTCCATTTTCGATTGTGGCTTGCTTAGCATTAATCAACTTCGGTTCCGGTAGATTTAGCCCTTTTGCTTTTTCTTTTAGCATTAGAAAACTACTTGTTGAACGACGTTGTAGAACGTAATAAATGGGGCCTGATGTATCGATGGGTAAATCTTGGACCGGATTTTCCGGGATCAACTTGCTGTTAACCATTAGCTTTAGGGGTAATTCCACAAGTTTTTGATAGAGGCGGTTAAAAAACATATTATTTTAGTTATCCTAGTTTTCTTATCTACAAAACAGTGTTGTCGTTAAATACCATTATTCAGTTTATTCTAAGCAATCTATAAGCAGGGCGTTACTATTTAACTTTGCTTTTTCTCGAATACATCGCCCTAGTAATTACACCAACATCTCGATCGGTTGTGGGTGGTTTAAAAAATCTCTTGGGCTCGCAGAATATCCGTACGCGCCAGATTGATAAATAACGATGAGATCACCGATATCGCACTCTGGTAACGAGTATTTATTGGCCAGTATATCAAGTGGTGTGCAGAGAGGACCTACGACTTGAGTAGTGAATAAGTTGTCATCAGACATCTTGTTACCGACCGCAACGGGGTAATTTTTTCTTATTACTTGACCAAAATTACCTGACGCTGATAAATGATGATGAAGACCTCCGTCAATAATGACGAACAATGTACCTCTTGATTCTTTGATATCAGTTATTTCGGTTACATAGACTCCAGCTTCACCAACTAGAAAACGACCTAACTCCATTGCTATATGGCAGCTTCCGAACTGTTTTTCAAACTGATTAATATGCTGTTCGAGGGCTTCAGCGATGCTATTTAATTCTAATCTTTTTTCACCTGGAAAATAGGGTATTCCTAGCCCACCACCGATGTTCAATTTTTTAATTGACGTTTGTGTTTGTTCCGACAAACGGGTAGCCAATTCAAAAGTATTTTTATGAGCTTGCTGAATGGACTCTGGATTTAAATTTTGTGAACCTGTAAAAATATGAAGTCCCTGATAGTCTAAGTTAGAGCTTTTTATTTTTTCTAATAATAGCGGAACATTTTCAGCATCAATACCGAATTGTTGTGAACCGCCACCCATTTTCATTCCCGATGATTTTAATTCAAAGTCCGGATTGACTCTTACCGCGACGTTTGCAGTTATCCCAAATTTTTCTGAAAGAGAAATTACGCGATTAAGTTCAGTAAACGATTCTAAATTAATGGTTGTGCCACTGGCTATGGCCATAGCCAGTTCTTTCGGCCTTTTTCCTGGACCGGCGAAGCTGATCATCCTCGTATCAATACTACTATTGAGGGCAACATTTAATTCGTTTCCGCTCGCAACATCTAATCCGTCTACCAACGGAGCGATGAAGTCTACAAGTGCGGGCATTGGGTTGGCTTTTATAGCATAGTGAAGTTTGAGCCTAGCGGGCATTTGAGCACGAAACTGTTGTATCGTTTTATTAATGACACTTCTATCGTACGCGTAGTAAGGCGTTTGTCCTGCTCGTAGCTTTAAACTGGAAAGTGTCATTCCATTGAGCATTAGTTCACCGTCATTTGAATCGAATTGATCCATTGATTGGTGCGTTATTTGTTGCTTCTTTTTCAAATGGCTACCTTTTAAAGCACTCGCGTGAACGCGGTATCAGCGTTAAAACTCATCAATCTACCTGAGTTGTGTTTTTAAATTTGATGCAACTTAGTCATTGATTGGTTTTTACTCTGATAGGTGTTTAAAGCGATCAGATAATAAATTTCGGTTGATTTTACCATTCGAATTTCTAGGAAGCGAATTTTCCAGTTCAATGGCGTGGGGTTGCATAAAGTTGGGCATACTCTTTTTTAAATGTTTCGTCAGGCTCTGTGGGTTAAAAGATGCTAGGTTATTCGGTACGACAATCAATAGTATCAAATGGCCTAGTCGTTGGTGGGGAATACCAATTGCCGCCACTTCTTTTAATGATCCATGCTGATAGACGACTTCTTCTAATTCTGCCGGACTGATTCTATATCCTGACGACTTAATCATGTCATCATTACGGCCCACAAAATAAAGAAATCCTTGTTCGTCGCTTGTGACGATATCACCAGACCACACGGCGGCAGCATCCCCGTATTGTGATCGCAAATGTGGGGGAAGGCGGCGGAACTTTTTGGATGTTTTTTGTGAGTCTTGCCAATATCCTTTAGCGACATGAACGCCCACATGTACTAACTCTCCTTGCTCGCCAGGTCCACATAATTGTCCCTTATTGTTAAGTACCAGAATAGTCGCATTAGGAATCGCCTTTCCCATTGAGGTGGGGCGAGTGTCTAACTCTTCAGGTTCTAGGTAGGTACTGCGAAAGGATTCAGTTAGCCCATACATCAAATACGGCTTGGTCAAGGGCAGTTTGGTTCTGAGCTGCGATAATGTCGCTGTCGGCATCGCACCGCCGCTATTAGTAATGTAACGAAGAGAATCAACAGCCTGTTTGGGCCATTCGAGTTCTACCAATTGTAGCCAAAGAGGAGGGACCGCTGCCAACCCTGTAATTCGGTACTGCACTACGGCATTTATGACATCTACTGGTAACAAATACTCGATCAGTACTACTCTCGCTCCAATTAAAAAACCAGTAGTGAGTTGACTGAGACCATAGTCGAAACTAAAAGGTAGCACCGCTAATAATCGGTCGCCTTGATGATTGTTTAAGTAGCTTGCAACGCTCTTTGCTCCTTCGATGAGGTTGGAGTCAGATAAAACAACTCCTTTGGGTTGACCTGTACTTCCTGATGTATAAAGGATTGCGGCTGTAGATTTAAGGCCAGTTTCAGATGTTGATTCAAGTTTTGGATTCGAGAATGATGTCCGTAGCATATCTTGGTTCGATATCAACTCCTCCCAGAGCTGACACTCCGCTGGACACTTATCGGGCGTGCAGTTTGTGATGATGATTCGTTTCAGTGTGTCTAACTCTCCCAGTGCCGCCTTAAGTTGTTTATATCGACTTAGTGACGTTATTAGCACCGATACATCGCAGTTATCGAGGATATAATTGACTTGTGCGGGTTTTAACAATGGGTTTATCGGGACGAAAGTACCATTTGCTTTGGAAGTTGCAAACATAGCTATCACAGCTTCCGGTTGTTTGGGGAGGTAGATAGCGACTCTTTCTGCGCGATTTAAGCTGGGTCTAGCGTCAGAATTCAATAATTCGGCTGCAGAATTGTTAATTAATTGATCTATTTCTCGGTAATTGATTTGAATATTTTTGTATTCGATAGCTATGTTTTCAGGAAACTGCTCTGTGGAATCTGAAATAAGTTGGTGAAAAAGCGCAGGCATAATATGAGTATTTATATTCCTTGTTATCTTACAGTATTAATAGTCAGCTAAGGGACGCCAGATTAGCGAGTGTAAATTTACTGTTAGTGGCAATGTAATCGCTATTAGTTCTGTCTATTTTGTTTGATAGAGCTACGTTAGAATGTCGAACTAGGGTAAAATCTCAGCGATAAGGCTTAGACCCTGTGTAGACTGTTGTTTTTAACTAACGTTCCAAGCGTTTATCTACGGAGAACATTATAAAAGAATGTTTACCAATAGAACAACGACTACTCAGATTGTCTGGGCAACCAATATATAGATTTATGAAGGCATATTATGAGTGATTTAGATAAAACTAACTCTGGTTCGACTCCAACTAATTTTATTAGAAACATTATTAACAAGGATCTGGAATCAGGTAAGCGTACTTCCGTTGCTACGCGATTTCCTCCAGAGCCTAACGGTTTTCTGCACATAGGCCATGCAAAATCAATTTGTATTAATTTTGGCATTGCTGCAGATTACCAAGGTACCTGTAATTTACGTTTTGATGATACCAATCCGGCTAAAGAAGAGTCTGCTTATGCGGTAGCAATCGCTAAAGATGTGCAATGGTTGGGATTCAATTGGAACGGTGAAATAAGGCATTCTGCAGATTATTTCGAAAAGTTGTATAGTTTTGCTGAAGAGTTAATTAGCAAAGGTGTTGCTTACGTTTGTGAACTTTCTATGGAGCAAATGAGAGAGTATCGAGGAACATTAACCGAAGTCGGCAAGAATAGCCCATTCAGAGAGCGGTGTATTGAGGACAATCTTGGCTTATTTAAAAGAATGCGAGCCGGCGAATTTGAGGATGGAACCATTGCACTACGCGCTAAAATTGACATGGGTTCGCCCAATATCAATATGCGTGACCCGGTAATCTATCGTATTAAAAAAGCGCATCATATACGCACTGGAGATGCTTGGTGTATTTACCCAACCTATGACTTCACTCATGGTATATCGGATGCGATTGAGGGTATTACTCATTCTCTCTGTACATTGGAGTTTGAAGACCATCGCCCACTATATAATTGGTTTCTAGACAACATTACAATTGATTGTCATCCTCAGCAAATAGAATTCTCCCGATTAAACTTAGAACATACAATCACCAGTAAAAGGAAGTTGAATCAACTGGTTGTAGAAGGAATTGTGGATGGCTGGGACGACCCTCGAATGCCGACCATTTCTGGGATGAGGCGGCGCGGTTACTCGCCAGCCGCGATTAGAGATTTCATAGGACGAACGGGCGTTACCAAGAAGGTACATACGGTAGAAATGACTCTACTAGAGAATTCCGTTCGAGAAGATCTTGGTGATAAAGCACCAAGGGCTATGGTCGTATTAAAACCGTTGAAAGTAACCATTACTAATTATCCTGAAGAAAAAGTCGAGGAGATCGCTGCCGCACGTCATCCACAAAATGAATCGATGGGAACTCGAAAAATCTATTTCTCGAAAACTCTGTTTATTGATCAAGAGGATTTTAGAGAGAGCGCCAATAAAAAATATAAGCGTTTGGTCCAAGGTAAGGCGGTAAGACTACGTAATGCGTATGTCATCACTTGTGAAGACTTTGTAAAGGATGAGCAAGGGAATATCGTTGAACTGCTCTGTCGGTATGATGAGAATACCTTGGGTAAAAATCCTGAGGGGTATAAAGCTAAAGGTGTTATTCACTGGGTCTCAGGCTCACACTCTAAGCTGGCGACAGTGAGGCTTTACGATAGGTTGTTCAATATTGCTAACCCGGCCGCTGAAGATAATTTTATTGATGCGGTAAACCCTGATTGTCTTCAAATAATTGACAATGCAAGAGTGGAATTATCACTCGTGGAGTCAAAGCCGGAAGACGTTTTTCAGTTCGAAAGGGAAGGGTATTTTTGCGCCGATCGTTATGAGCATGAGAGAGGAAAGTTGGTCTTCAATCGAACGGTAACATTGAGAGATAGTTGGGCGAAAATTGAAGCTAAAGGATAAGGACTGTTTTGGGCAATGAATTTGTCTTACTAGCGATTGCGCATGCTTTCGCTGTAGCAAGTCCTGGGGCCGATTTTGCCGTAGTTATAAAAAATACGTTACAGTCCGGCCATCGCGCTGGGTTGTATACAGCAATAGGGATTGGTTTAGGAATTCTAGTCCATGTGGGTTATACCTTGTTAGGACTGGCTGTAATACTAGCGCAATCACCAGGTCTAATTAATCTGGTTAAATATGCTGGTGCGCTTTATTTGGCATGGCTAGCTTGGAAGAGCTTTCAATCACGAAAGTCCCGATCAAACGATTTTGCTGTCAGTGAACCCTTGTCTTTAACTTCATTAGAAGCTATTAAACAAGGTTTTGTGATTAATGTTCTTAATCCGAAAGTGACAGTTTTTTTTGTTGCATTATTCACTGCTATTGTCAGTTACGAAACACCAATTCTTATTCAATCTTTTTATGGTTTATGGATCGTTATTTATACAATTCTCTGGTTTGCGATGGTCGCCTGGCTCTTTTCTAGACGCGTTGTGTTAAATTGGTATAGAGAGCATGGGCATTACATTGATTGGAGTGTTGGTGTCATTTTAGCATGTATCGCAATTAGGCTAGTGATTGGTTGATTGCTGAAACTATCGATTTAAAATAGCACTTTATTTCTGCCCGAACGTTTGGCTTCATACATTGCGTCATCCGCTCGCTTAACGAGTTCCGAGAAGCCTTCGTTACCATTATCGAGTTCTGCTACTCCGATACTTGCAGTTACAAAGATACCATTGGGGTGAGAGTCTTCGATCCTCGCTCGAATGCGTTCGGCTATTTTTACCGCTGTGGCTAAGTGACACTCGTCGAATAATATGACGAATTCCTCGCCCCCGAATCGGGCAACAATATCTTCTAATCGGCATTGTTGTTGCAATAACTCAGCAAGTGACTTCAATACCGCATCGCCAGCTCCATGCCCTTTTGTATCATTTATTTGTTTAAAATGATCTATATCCAAGATCAGTAAACTAATGGGAGATTTTTGCCGCATTGCTTTAGCGACTCTATGATTAGCAGATTCGAGTAGATAATGGCGATTATATAGATTAGTTAATTGATCGCGCATCGCCATGTTTACCAGCGCGTCATGTTGTATTTTTAACTTAACATGAGTCTTTATCCTAGCAAGGAGTATCGCAGGCCTAACGGGCTTTGTAAGGTAATCTACAGCACCTAAACTCAAGGCTGTCTCTTCATCCTCTTCAGTTTGCATTGCAGTGACGAACATAATTGCTATTGGGGCAGTAGAAGGGGAAGATTTAAGTTGTTCGCAAACTTGATAACCGTTCATTCCTGGCATATCGACATCAAGAAGAATTAAATCGGGTTGTTGTGTCGCAGCGCATAATTTTAAGCACTGCTCGCCCGATGTTGCGACCTTTATTTGATAGTCGTCCTTAATATACCCTGCTAACAGTTGGATATTCGCGGGCTCGTCATCAACTAACAGTATAAGTGCTTTTTCACCAAGCAAATTGATAGTCCTTTCGAAGGTAAGCTAGTGCAGTAATATGCTCATCAATTACAAGATGCACTAGCTATAGTGCTATAGGTAAAAGTTTAGCCGAACTATACAAGAATAGCGAGAATAATGCTGTATCCATGAAAGCTATCACCACAGTTTCCTTATCTTATTGTGGATATTCGAAAGAGTCTCATAGTTAACGACCGGTTCCGACACCTGGTGAAGGACCTTCGGGTAGAATGATGATTCTATGTGGTGACATACAGAAGGAGTTAGAAAGCGACTTTTTGCACCGTATATATGTTTATTGCCGAATTTTTTTTGTTCGGGAACCCAGTACTTTAGTGGTTGAATGAGATGAAGATTTTGTTTGGCTCGGGTAATCGCCACATTGAGAAGTCTTCGTTCTTCTTCGATACTTTTGGGTGAATCTGTCGAATATTCATTGGGAAAATTGCCATCGGCAACATTCAATATAAAGACATTCTTCCATTCTTGACCTTTAGCACTATGGATTGTCGATAATATGAGGAAATCATCGTCCTTATGGGACTCGTTAGATAGATCACCCGTCGCGACGGGAGGATCGAGAGTAAGTTCAGAAATAAAGCGTTCTCTTGATGAGTATTGTTGAGAGAGATTAACTATTTGTTCAATGTCACCACTACGAACATAGTAGTCATCATAATTTTGCTCTAACAGTGGTCGATAGAAGTCTTTAATAAGCTCCATTTCAGTTGGCCAATTAGCATTCTCCGTTTGTGATTCTGACAGTAAATCGACTAATTTCTTCCAATAAGAAAGGGCACTTACTGGCGGGGAAAACTGTTCTAGAGCGCTAAATTTAAATTGATGTAATTGTAAAAAATCTAGCATCTTCATCGCTGAACTAGGACCAATGCCGGGTATCAATTTTAGAACTCTAAAAGCTGAAATTTTGTGTTTTGGATTATCCATCCACTTTGCAATTGCTAACAAATCTTTAACATGAGCAGCTTCTAGAAACTTGAGGCCACCATATTTCACAAAAGGAATATCATGTCGTAGTAATTCCACTTCTAAACGATCGCTGTGATGGCTACTCCTAAATAATACGGCTTGTTGTTTCAAATCAACGCCCATTTCTCTTTCTTCAAGTACTTTTTCGACAATATACTTGGCTTGTTGCAGATCATCCTCAACATTGACTAGCTTTGGTTTTTGTTGAGCTTTAAAGCTTGAACGGTCGTCACTAAATAGTTCTTTTTTATAACCTAATTTACTTTCTGATAGTAGTTGGTTTGATAAATCTAGAATTGCCTGGGTCGAACGATAGTTAGTTTTTAGCGTAATGACTTTTGCAGTAGGAATAAATTGGCTAGGGAAATTCAAAATATTTTCTACTTCTGCACTTCTAAAACTATAGATAGACTGTGCGTCATCTCCTACGACAGTGACACCTTTACCGTCAGGGAATATCTTTTTGATAATTCCAGCTTGTAGCAAGTTGGTGTCCTGATACTCGTCGATTAATACATGGTCAAACATCTTGCGGATATTAGTAGCAACAAGATGGTCGTCAGCAAGATAATACCAATACAAGAGTAAATCATCATAGTCGAGGGTCATTTGTTCAATCTTTCTTTCACTATATAGACGAAATAACTCTTTTAATTCTGCCAACCAATCTTCACACCATGGAAACTCTTCTTTTAATATTTTTCCTAGCTCTTGTTGTGAATTAATGCAGCGAGAATAAATGTTGAGGCAGGTCGATTTCTTAGGAAAACGCTTGCTGCTACGGCTCAATGATAATTCGTGGCGAAGTACATCGATAAGGTCTGCGGCATCATTTCTATCAATGATTGTAAAATTAGAAGACATGCCCATCGACTTACCATATCTTCGTAATAATCGATTGGCAACGGAATGGAAAGTTCCCATCCAAGAAAAGTTGATACTACTGATTGCTTTTTTTTTCGTCTTAAACTCTTGAACGATAATTCGCTTAGTGCGTTCACAGAGTTCGCTGGCTGCTCGACGAGAAAATGTCATCAACAATATCTTTTCTGGGTCGACACCATTGATTAGCAAATGAGCCGCACGATGAGCCAAAGTATTTGTCTTTCCTGTACCAGCACCTGCTATTACTAATAACGGTTCGCTAGTGAAATCACCATTTGAGGTTGTTTTTCCAAAACTCACTGCCAGTTTTTGTTCTTTATTTAGTTGTATTTCATTCATAGTTTGTACGGAGTATTTGCTGAATTTTTCTAAGCGGCTCCGCGAGAAAACTCAATCATACCTTTCCCTTCGTTTGAAAAGTGGAATGCAGATTGGTGCGGTTTAGCTATTTTCATGGGAGTAAACTTGGTTCGAAGTAATTGTGCATTAAGAATAGAGTCTTCATCGTTAATATCCATCTCTGATTTTAAAGATGGAATTCGATTAAAGCGAAGGTAGCGCTGTAATGCCAGTTTTATGTCGTTCTTTAAAACCGCTAATTGCTTCTCATTATTTTGAGTTGAGCTACGGTCTTCATGTTTGTAAGGAAATAAAAATAATTTAGATTCAGTGAATAAGTTAATCTGTGAAAGTGAGTTAACTTGTGTTGCAACGGCTATATTTTTATCAGTAGGTGGGGGGGGCGGATTCAGATAATGTCGATTTTTTTTCGCTTGTTGTGTTCTCATTTTTTGTATTCTAATATCCAAAATCAACTTCATGGGGATGTTTACTGAATATTTATAGTTCCCATTTAAATCACTAACTCGAATGGTGTTTTTCTTTAAATCGATATCCGTTATTTTAACTGTCGCGACCTCCCTTAATTTCATATTGCAGAAATAGGCCAGTTTGGCCATCAATAAGCAAGAGCCGCTTAGATGCTTGAGAATTGCGGAGCAGCACTTCGGGTTGACGTGGTCTCTAAATCCTCTTCTATTCTTGTATTCTATAAACTGGCATGCGCCTAGTTTTATCCCAAGAAATTCCTGATAAATAAAATTGAGGGATATTAAAGCTTTTAGTTGTGTTGCTTTTGGGAGGTTTAATACTGTTGCAAGGCTCGATAGGAAAGTCTCTAAGTCAGGTTTTGTTAAGTCGCTAGGATGTTGACCATTGTGAAATCGAACATATTTGATGACCCAAAATAGGTGTTGATGAACAAGTTGTTGCGGTAAATTTTTCTTTTCAAAAAATTCCTTCAAACTATGGACTAGTTTTTGCTCGATAAATTCGGGAGTATTTTCGTTTAATATCGTATTGAGTTCGAGCATTTTTTCCCATCCGTTGAAGGCTACTTAAATAGATACTAATCATATGAGTAGCTATTGTCAAGTGACTCTAGTCATGCTCTTGGTAATTCGTGCTTGTTGGAAATAAAATCTTGTGCGAGATCTCCTACATTTCGTGTGAGATAAAGCTCAATGATCTACAAGCTTATCTCTCTTTGTGATTAAGTGCATTGCCTTAGTGCAAATGAAATATGGTTTAACTTCTTGATAAGAAAGGATAAAATAATATTCGCCGAATGTGTAGAGTGGAAACAAGTTAAGATGTTGGTATTTGGGGCATTGTTATTCAGACTCAGCAAAGTATTCTACCTACCAAGCGACAAGGATGACGCCGGAACAAACGGAATATCGAGATAGGATGCTCGAATCAAGGAATTGATGCATAGGGAAATTGCAGGGAGCAACTTTTTCATAGGATGAAAAAACGGATACGGGCGATTTTTATCGCCCTTTCTTTTGCCTGTAATTAATTATTATGATTTATCAATGAGAAGTTATCTCGGTAATTTAGTCTCCAATCGGATCGATCTCCATTCGCCATTTTACTCTACCCGCAGATTTTAACGATTCAATTTCTATTAAACAACTTTCAAGTAGCTTATGTAGATCGAGACGATATTTTGACTCCAAATAAAGCTGATAGCGAAATTTACCTGCTTTTTTTGTATAAAAGGCAGGTGCCGGTCCAAGTAAATAAACGCCGTCTGGTTGCCTTGAGGCCAAAATTTTCTTAACATCCTGCAAAAAACTCTTGGCATACCCTAAATGAGTCGCTTCTGCTTGGAATAGAGCATTGAATGTGTGAGGAGGCAGCTCAGCTTGAATACGCTCGTTGAGCGCGGTCTCTGCGAATGTCGCATAACCACTATGAATAATTTGTTGTAGCATTGGATGTTCGGCAAGATGGGTCTGAATAACTACTTCGCCTTGTTTTGTGGCTCTTCCGGTGCGACCCGAAACTTGAGTGATTAGCTGCGCCGCATATTCAGGCGCACGAAAATCACTGCTATAAAGAGCACCATCCATATCCACCATAGCGACAAGCGTTACGTCGGGAAAGTGATGTCCTTTGGCCAACATTTGGGTACCGATTAGTATATCGACTTGACCCGACTTTATTTCACCAACAAAATTTTTCATTGCCAGCTTTTTGCGGGTAGTATCGCGATCGATCCGTCTGACCCTCGCGTCAGGAAACAGAGATATGATACTTTCTTCTAGTCGTTCCGTACCTAATCCTACCGGCACCATTTCTTCGCATAAACAATCAGGGCATTGTTTTGGGGCTCTTCGACTCGAGCCGCAATGATGACATTGTAAACTTCCACTATAGGAATCCGCATGTCCATGATAAGTAAAGTGGGTGTCGCAGCGCTGACATTGACTGCTCCAGCCACATTGGTGACAAAGTAAAACGGGCGAGTAACCGCGGCGGTTGAGAAATAATAATATCTGTCCTTTGTTTTTTAAGTGATGGGCTATTGTGTCGATCAAAGCAAAAGACAACCCGTGTTTAATTGGTTGATTCTTTAAGTCTATAACCCGAAATTTTACTGGTTGGGTATTCATTGCTTTTGCATTCAAATTAAGCCTTTCTATCTTCTTTTTCTTAACATTCATCAATGATTCTATAGAGGGGGATGCACTCCCGAGTACCACTGGTATTTTCTCAATTGATGCTCTGACCATTGCGATATCACGTGCGGAATATCGCAGACCTTGCTGCTGTTTAAAACTACTGTCATGCTCTTCATCGATGATGATGATCCCTGGATTAAGAAGTGGAACAAACAGTGCGGAGCGAGTACCTATAATAATTCGAGCGAGTCCTTTACTCGCTTTTAACCATGCTTGTAATCGCTGTTGTTCACTCATACCAGAGTGGAGCATTTCAATATTAGTATTAAATCTTTGTTGAAACCTTTGGACGGTTTGTGGGGTAAGTCCAATCTCAGGAACCAATATCAATGCTTGTTTACCTTCGGACAAAACTGCTTCAATGGTTCTTAGGTAGACTTCTGTTTTCCCACTAGCAGTGACTCCGAATAGAAGCCAAGCTCTAAATTTGAATAAATCTGAACAAATACTCTCTACTGCATTGTGTTGTTGATCATTAAGTGTGATGTTTTGAGGTCTATTAACGGTTACCGCTAATTCAATTGAACTTAACGATTGATATTCTTGTTTTACCCATTGTTTTCCCGCAAGCGATTGTAAGCTTGCTCTATTTAACCCTAAAGTCGATAGTCCTTCATTGGCGACTCCACCGAATGATTGCTTGTCCGCTAAAACTTGCAAAGCCTGTTGTTGTTTGACAGCATTTTTGGCGATTTTATTTTGCTTGAGAGCATCGAGCCCGAGTTGGGTAATTTGCCAATGACTTTGTCTTTTTAATTGGTTTTGTTCCCCTTTAAGTAATGCTGTCGGCAACACTGTTTGCCAAACTTCACCCGGCGGAGCGTGATAATATTTTTGCATCCAATCGACCAAAGCAATCATGCTGTCACCAACAAGTGGATCTTGATCTAATAACCGACTAGCGACCTTGATTTTTTCGATAGCTAGTTCAGGATAATTATTAATCGCAACAATAATCCCGATTTTTGAGCGGCCAGCAAAGTTCACCTCGACCCGCATTCCAATCATTGGTTGGATCGCGTCTGTTTTGCTGAGTTTGTATTCGAATACTTTTCTCAACGGTACCGGTATTGCCACACTTATAAACCAATCAGCGTTTTGAGGAGATGTTATGGGTCGCGGGAGAGTGCTTTGTGTATTGGTTAGGATCAAATTGGTGTAGGACGAGTTTTGAGAGTAATAGTGTATTTTGACTCAAGCCATATCTGATAACAAGTTTTAGATGATTTCTGCTTAAGAATCGACGTTTAGTCGATTCTTAAGCGTTCGGTTAGGTATATATCCGAACCAAAAACTATCGACTGAGATTCAGTTGAGTTGTCTTAGAAGTTGCTCGAATTTGACTCTTTTCTTGTAGCCTTCATAGAAATACTTATGAGTGACTAGGCCTTTGTTATCTACAACAATGACGCCAGGATAAGGAATGCCGTAATGCTTGTCACTTGGTGGGTACTTTGCGTTTAAGACATTAAGGGCTTCGAAAGACTTAGCATTTTGATCGGATAATAGCCTAAAGTTGAGCTCGTTTTCTTGTGCGAAAGCCCTAAGGATCTCAGGGCTATCATAAGATATAGCGGTCACACCGTATCCTTTGCTGTTAAATTTATCCGCTAGGGGATTAAGTTCAAGTAGGTGCCTTTTACAAAAAGGGCACCAGTCAGCGGAACGGAAAACAACGATGACGGTACCTTTGCTTCCCGATACATTTTCAATTTTTTGTTTGTTAGAGAATTGATCCAAAACGGCTAGCTTGGGTAATGGGCTACCTAGTTTTGGGCCAGCTTCAATTTCAGTTAACGCAGCGTAAGCATTGAACGAAAATAAAATGGATAAGAATAAAGGAATAACTCTAAACCAGGATTTTAGTTTTATTGTTGACAGTAGTAAGCTCAGATATTGCATTAATTACCCCTCTTAATTGGTATGTTTAATGATTGTTACTTTCTGTAACTATCTAAAAGAATAAAAGTTACAAACTTAAAATAAATCAAAAACATTTCGTGTGATTTATTCAGTCGTCGGACCAGTTGATTTCGCTATTATTACAATTAGTAGTGAACTGCAATTAATCAGTGCAGATTCTAATCAAGTATGTTTCTATAGGCTACAATTATTTCACCACTTTAAAATAATCATAAGCTGGTCAACATGAATGACATAACGAATAAAAAGCGTCCTCTGTACTTGCGCTACGCAGGACCGATATTACTTGAAACACCTTTGTTGAATAAGGGAAATGCTTTCACTACTCGAGAACGAGTTGAGTTTAATTTAGAAGGGTTATTACCCCATGCTATCGAGACAATCGAAGAACAAACCCATAGGGCATATAGCCAATATTCACAGTTCGAAAATGATCTGGATAAACATATTTATTTGCGGAATATTCAAGATACTAATGAGACGCTTTATTACAGCTTAATCACCAGTCATCTAGAAGAAATGATGCCAATTATTTACACGCCAACTGTTGGGCTGGCTTGTCAGCTGTTTTCTAAAATCTATCGGCGTAAGAGAGGTGTTTTCCTCTCCTATCCGGATCGAGAAAGAATGGATTTCATGTTACATAATGCGACTAAACAAAATGTGAAAGTGATAGTAGTAACTGACAGCGAAAGGATTTTAGGTTTAGGCGACCAAGGTATTGGCGGAATGGGGATACCAATCGGTAAATTGGCTCTTTATTCAGCTTGTGGCGGTATTAGCCCTGCGCATACATTGCCTATTACGCTCGATGTAGGAACTAACAATCAAGAGTTGTTAGATGACCCTATGTATATGGGCTGGAGGCACGAGAGAATTACCGGTGATGAATATTTTGAATTTGTTGACCGGTTTATTCGCCAGGTAAAAGATCGTTGGCCGAATGCTCTGGTGCAATTTGAAGATTTTGCACAAGGCAATGCCACTCCGTTGTTGCAAAAGTACCAGGATGAACTCTGTTGTTTCAATGATGATATTCAAGGAACAGCATGTGTCACCGTAGGAACACTGCTAGCAGCATGCCATGCACAGAAATCTAGCCTTAAAGATCATCGAGTGGTATTTGTAGGTGCAGGCTCTGCCGGTTGTGGAATTGCCAATCAGATCGTTGCGCATATGAAAAAAGAAGGGTTATCTGAAGAACAAGCTTTGAGTCAGATATTTTTGACTAGCAGTAAAGGTTTGCTCACTGAGGATATGGAAACACTAAGAGATTTTCAGCAAGACTTCGCCAAACCTAGAAGTTTGGTTAAAAGTTGGGGTCAGTCCGAGAATGGACAAATTAGTTTAGCTGATGTAGTCAGGGAAGCTAAAGCGACCATTCTTGTGGGAGTGTCTGGACAACCTGGGTTAATGAGTGAAGATATTATTAAAACAATGTATCAGTCATGTCCTAAACCCATCGTTCTTCCTTTATCTAATCCGACCTCAAGAGTTGAAGCGCTTCCTGAAGACGTAATTTCTTGGACAGAAGGGCAAGCGATAGTTGCAACCGGTAGCCCGTTTGATCCGGTCGAATTCCAAGGTAAAAGTCATAATATTGCCCAATGTAATAACAGCTATATTTTTCCAGGGATTGGGCTTGGCGTTATAGCCGCTAAATCAAAGAGAGTAACGGAGAAAATGTTTATGGCTGCAAGCGAAGCGTTAGCGAGTTGTTCACCGTTGGTACAAGGAAACGGGGAAAATTTATTACCGAACTTATGTGATATTAGAGCGGTGAGCCGAATTATAGCGGTAGCGGTCGCGAAGCAAGCAATGGCGGAAGGTGTCGCGGTCAATATCACCGATAAAAAATTAGAGCAAAGGATTGATGCTAATTTCTGGAAACCGGAATATCGGGACTATAGGAGAACTTCATTTTAACCAAATGATGAAGAGCTGTATTTTACGATTTTTATTGGGGGGGGTCTATACAGGGGATTTACGGCCTCCTTTTTTGTAGGTCGCCTTGTACTTTATAGAGTTACAAATACATTGCTGGATGTCGGAGATTAACGCGATACTCTCCGTGCGAGAAATAGACATACCCTCTTAAACTTAACCGGTCACCAACTACAAAATCTAATTCTTTCTTTTCGAAAAATCTAAAGTCTTTACGTTTGATTCCAACCCAAAGGGCGTTGTTTAAAATAGCCCAACGGTATTTCCTGCTATTTACAATGCTGGTAATGGAGCCTGTGAAAGAGTGATATCCTTTTTTATCCGTTAGATTTTCAATACTAGCTTCTATCTGTAACGGGCTGTGCCAAATACCTCGAGTATTTTTTATCGCGGCCAATTCAGCGTCTTTAAGACAACGCCAATATTGCTGGTTTGGCGGTATAACAAGTAGTTGAGCCATTCCGGATTGCAATATTTTCTGGTTTATAAAACTCCCTTTGTTGTCAAAAATAAACGCCAGTACTCGGCTGTAGGAATCATATTGCTTGTCATCTGTGGTCCAGTGAATTCGCGAGCCTTTGGGGAATATCGATGAAAGCATCTGTTTTGATTGTTTGGCATATGGCTCGGCTGGCAATGATGTTTTTGGGTTAACTTCAGGAGCGTTAATGTGTAGTAACCTTAGTTTTTTCCCTCCCGCGGTGTGAATGGTGTCTCCGTCCACAACCCATCGAACGGTATCGGTTTGAATGCTGGATAAAGATGATGTTGATAAATTCGGGCAGTGTGAAGAAGAGTTGTCGAATTGGTTTGAGTCACCGTAAAGCGGAGAGGCAATAAAAAAGGTGCTAAAGAGCACCTTTTTTAACATTCTAGTTCTAATTAAAGAATTCAGTGACACTGATTACTTCTTTAATGAACGAGCTGCGAAACGTTTTCTGAACTTATCTACACGTCCACCAGTTTCAGCTGTTTTCTGCTTACCAGTATAAAAAGGATGGCACTCAGAGCAGATATCAAGATTGATATCTTTACATAGAGTTGAACCAACTTCGATTTTATTACCGCAGCTACAAGATGCCGTAATTTGCTCATAATTAGGATGAATATCTGTTTTCATGATGTTTCTCTCTTTCACTGTGCATCGCCAAATGAGCCTAAATTGGTCAAATACCATACACATAAATGGATGCGGGATCATACAGCTGCTCAATCCAGAAAGCAATAGCCGGTCATGACTGACCGGAATTTGCAACTTGCGGATAGTCAGTGCAAAGATAGATGCACATAACATAATGCAAATCAATGAAATAAGACCTGAGTTGGCAGGCCTTATGCGGTTACTCTGTGGGTGTATCTATAAATTATATCGATCAAGAATTTTTTGATATTCACCGCTAGATTGCACGAGTTCGAGACCTTTATTAAACGCTGTTACTGTCTCAGGTTTAACGCTCACTTTACTAAACATAATCGCAACATCGCCACTGTGAACTTCAATAGGGGAGGCCGCAATTTGTTGCGAAAGGCCTTTCCTCTTAATGGTATATGCAGCAACAAACGGATCTTCTAGGAATCCATCGATTTTATTTTGCGTTAGATTGTAATAATTAACTTCGGTAATAGGTACGTAAGTAATTTGGCGAGATAAATCATCACTATCCTGAAGAACTGATATCTCGTCTCCGTATATATAATCTTCAGTAACGCCAAGTTTAAATTTGTCTTGAAGCAACTGCTCGAGCGTTTTGTTTGCATATGCATTGGATTGTTCACTGCGCACGTATAATACAAAAGATTCATGTCTATAGGGAGTAGAGAATAATGCAAATTCGTCTCTTGCTGGAGTCTTGCTAGCACCACCAAGCAGGTCGATGGAACCATCTCGAATTCCGCCTAATAAATGCATCCAATCATTTTGCACAAACTTAAGTCCGCAACCCGCTTCCTTTGCAATCGCAGAGATTAGTTCAATTTCTAAACCCTTGACGTTATTGTCGGGGGTTAAATATTGGTAAGGAGCCCAAGGATCCCATCCCATAGTCAATGTACAATCTGGTTTAAGTTTTTGCGGGGATAGTACGGCTTGTTTTTCTTCTACTTTAGCAGGTGCTGGCTGAGTGGTGTTCTGTTGTTCACAAGATATAATAATAGAGAGAATTGCTAAAACGACTAGCGAGTAGAGCTTCTTATTCATTGTTAGAGCCTCCGTGTAGTGTTCTCTTTAAGTGTAGACCCAAAATAAAGAGTTTGCGAATAGAGAGGTTCTGGTCTGAGGGCTACTTAACAGTAGACAATAAAAAAGCGCCTTAAGGCGCTTTTTTATCGGAAATTGCGATTTATGCCATGGTAGATTTTAACTTTTTCATCGCATTCTTTTCTAATTGCCGAATTCGTTCAGCAGAAACGCTGTATTTATTGGCAAGCTCTTGCAGAGTGGTTTTATTTTCATTTAACCAACGAGAAGCCAAAATATCCTGACTTCTTTCGTCCAGAGTTTTGAGTGCGTTCATTAATCGTTGTTGATGATGGTCTTGCCAGTTTTCAGCTTCAAATGCTTCGGCAGGATCGCTATTGGCGCTTTCAAGGTACGCAGCTGGCGCAAAGCTCGTCTCATCATCGGCATCAGCAGGTAAATCAAAAGCAGTATCTCTAGAATTAAGACGACTCTCCATACGGCGAACTTCTATTTCAGCAACACCAAGATCTTTAGCCACTGATTTAACTTCATCGTTGGTTAGCCAGTTTTGAGATTTTTTCGCGCTTCTTAAATTAAAGAAGAGCTTTCGTTGTGCTTTAGTTGTCGCAACTTTAACAACTCGCCAATTCTTCAAGACAAATTCATGTATTTCAGCTTTGATCCAATGAACCGCAAACGAAATAAGACGAACGCCGACTTCAGGATCAAATCGTTTCACTGCTTTCATTAATCCAACATTACCTTCTTGGATTAAATCAGCTTGAGGTAAACCGTATCCACTGTAGCTTCGAGCAATATGTGCAACAAAACGTAAGTGAGACATGATTAAGCCTCTAACCGCATCCAAATCACCTGACTCTTTGAATTCTATAGCAAGAGCCCGTTCTTCTTCTGCAGATAACACAGGGATAGCGTGTATCGCAGTAACATAAGACTCTATATTGCCTTGAGGAACCAAGAGATTGGTTGGCTGTAGTGTTTTAGTCATTTCTTTATTCATAATCTTTCTCCTATTGCCTGTTTCTCTAGCCTTACCGGCGAGAATGGCGAACTTTCCTTTGGGGATGTCGCTAAGAATGGCTTGGGAACTAGTTTTCCCTTATTGCTGATCAGTTTAGCACTCTTGATAGGAGAGTGCTAATTTTTTTAGCACTCTCCAAGAGAGGAGGCCTAACTAAGTGTTAGTTTATATGTTTTAGTGGCTTACCGAGTATTAAGACACATGACTAGGCTAATAATTTCAGTGAATATGTAAAAAAATACGTATTTACGAGCCCCAAATTAATTAGAACAAGTTAATTGGACACTCCAGTAGAATTTATTAACGAGGTTCAATGTTACGGATATGCCGTCCGACGCTTAACCAAGAGCCTAATAAGCCGAGAGCACAACTGATTCCTACTAATTGGAAGCTCTGTTTAATATTAAGGCTACTGATGGCAAACTCACTTTGGTATAAACCGGCTAAATTTTGTACTGGTTGGTGAAGCCAAATAAGTGAAACCTCTAATATAAGCCAACACAATACGCCTGCGAGCAGTCCATACCAGAAGCCAGTGTAGAGAAAAGGTCGTCTAATGAAAGCATCAGTAGCGCCAACAAGTTTTACCACTTCTATTTCCTCGCGTCTATTTTGGACGGAAAGGCGGATGGTATTGCCAACGATCAGTAATACGGCAAGTCCTAGAGCGAGTCCTAGAGCCGATGCCGCTTTTTCTGCAAGCTCAAGTAGTGCATGAAGTTTTCGAACCCAATCCAAATCTAATTGTGCTTTTTCGACCAGTTCGAATTGCTTGAATTCGGACAGTAACGTTTCTGATGCTAAAGGCGAAGTGTGATTTACATTCGGCTGAACGACTAGTGTCGGAGGGAGTGGGTTGCTATCGAGCTCTGCGAGAGCATCTGCAAAACCGGAACTGGCACTAAAATCTTTGAGGGCTTGTTCTGGATAAATAACTTCTACAGAATCAATGGCAGGATTGTCCTTAATTGACTTTGCTAAGTGTTCTGTTTGCGAGTTGGAAACATTAAGTTTTAAATAAAGTGAAATTCGACTTGCGCCGTCCCAACTTTGGGACAATGTTTTGCCGTTTTCTAACAACACTTGAAGACCTGCCGGTAGCGCAAGAGCGATTGCAATAACCAGCACCGTCATAAAATTAGATATTGGGTTATCAACTATTTCAGCCAGCCCTCGTCGAGCTTCTAATTTGTGCAGTCTCAATAGCATTTTGAACCGGGCTGAAATAGTTGCTCCTTCATGTAAAATTGCACCGGACTCAGAACTCATCAGCAGATCTCACTAAATTTGTATCATTGTCTTGTTCAAACGAGTCATCAACTTCGAGCACATCATCTATTTGGTCTTGTACCAAGCGACTCTCTTTCATGACGAGTGTTCGATAGTGCATTTGAGCGAGCAGACTTAGATCATGTGAAGCTATCAACAAACTCACTCCCACTTGATTAAATTGCTCGAATAACTTCATTATTTCAGCTGATAGTTCGGGATCTAGATTTCCTGTTGGCTCATCGGCTAATAATAACGGCGGTTTGTTGACTACTGCTCGGGCTATACCGACGCGTTGTTGTTCTCCTCCCGAAAGCATAATAGGGGTGTTCTTTTCTTTCGAAAGCAATCCAACTTTATCTAATGCTGCTCGAACTCTACGGCCTATTTCCCGATGATCGTAACCAGCAATCATTAGCGGTAGAGCGACATTATCAAATACACTACGGTCGAATAACAGGCGATGGTCTTGAAAAATCATCCCAATATCACGGCGAATAGAAGGGATTTTGCGACGTTTAATTCGGTTGAGATTCTTACCATTGATGATAACTTGCCCAGATGTGGCTCGTTCCATTAGCGATATGAGCTTAAGCATGGTGCTTTTTCCGGCACCTGAGTGTCCGGTTAAAAATGCCATTTCGCCAGCTTTAATTTCTAAGTCAACGTTCCTGAGGGCATCCTGTCCATTGGGATATCGTTTACAGACTTGAGCGAATTGGATCATTAGTTAAGAACTCATATTGGTCATTAATATTGTTATTTTTTATATCTATTTAACTTAATTAGTCAAACCGGTTTAATCAAAAAGAGCATTAATATAATCTTCAGCTTTAAATGTTCGTAAATCCTCTTTTGATTCACCCACTCCAATATACCGAATTGGTAACTTCATTTTATTAGCTAATGCGAAAACAACACCGCCTTTCGCCGTTCCGTCTAATTTAGTAATGGTAACACTATTGAGTTTTACGACCTTGTTGAATTCTACCGCTTGAACGAGTGCGTTTTGTCCCGTGCCTGCGTCGACAACCAGCATAACCTCGTGCGGAGCGGATGAATCTATTTTGCCCATCACACGCTTGATTTTACTGAGTTCTTCCATCAGATTTGTTTTGTTGTGTAGACGTCCTGCGGTATC
The DNA here is from genome assembly GCA_019090895.1 of Kangiellaceae bacterium. Classification (GTDB taxonomy): domain Bacteria; phylum Pseudomonadota; class Gammaproteobacteria; order Enterobacterales; family Kangiellaceae. The sequence continues at coordinate 22,051 of JAHRVB010000049.1, read as the reverse complement.
GGCAATGATAACATCAATTTTTCTAGCTTTAGCGCGCTCAACCGCGTCAAAAATAACCGACGCACTATCTGCCCCAGTATGTTGAGCCACCACAGGGACATTATTTCGGTCACCCCAAGTTTTTAATTGTTCAACGGCTGCGGCTCTAAAAGTATCACCCGCGGCTAACATAACACTCTTACCTTGTGCGATAAATTGATGTGCCATTTTTCCGATGGTTGTGGTTTTTCCTACACCATTAACGCCGACCATTAAGATGACAAAGGGTTGATGACTGGATTCAATGACTAATGGTTGTTGAACAGGCTCAATGATATTGTACAAAAGAGATTTAAGCTTTGCGATCATTGCCTCAGTATCTTTGAGTTCTTTGCGAGCTGCTTTATCGGTTAGCGTTGCTATGATTTCATCTGTGGTATCAACCCCAACATCAGCCATAAGTAATAGAGTTTCAACTTCCTCTAAAACCTCCTCATCAATTTCTTTATGGCCAAGAACAAGATTCGCTAAGCCATTAGAAAATTGAGACCGAGTTTTCGAAAGACCGCTTTTTAGCCGCTGAAAAAAGGAGTTTTTCGGATTACTTGATGACTCGACAGATTCAATAGAAACGTCTCGAGTCTCACTAGGAATAGCCGTCTGTGAGGTCTTGTCTTGCTCTACAGCCTCGGGCAGTTCATCTTCCTGAGGTTTTTTCTTACCGCCAAACCAACCAAAAAGGCCCGTTTTTTGTGACGATTTATCGGTCATTGATTCTACTTCTATAAGGAATTACAAACAGCCGCTATGGTAACAGTTTCTATCTCCACAAACTATTCAGGTTTATTAATTTGTAGCCTTTGAAACGCCTAAATACGCGTCTGATCTTATTCTTTGCTCGAAGCAGGGGTAGATTTAGGGCTAGTAAATGAATAATCTAATTTTTAGATTAAGAACAGCAGGTCTTTATCCTTTTATTGGTTGGTGGTTGGTTCTAAAATTATCCTTAAAGTAATAAACGCATTTTAAACAGGGGTATTTGAATGCCTTTTTATACCAAGCAGGGAGAAATCCCTTCAAAACGCCATATCGCATTTAAAAAAGCGAACGGTGAGTTGTACCGCGAAGAATTGTTTTCGACCCACGGTTTTTCCAATATTTATTCGAACAAATACCACCATAATATGCCCACCAAAGTGATTCGAGTCGAGCCTTATAACATCGATCATGGGCAAGAATGGCAAGACAGGCTATTGCAAAACTATAAAATTCATACTGCTCAGTTGGAGAGCTCGGGAAATTTCTTTAGTGCTCGAAAGCAACACATGTTCAACAGCGACGTGGCAATGTATACCGCTAAAGTAACTGAAGACACTGATCATTTTTATCGAAACGCTTATTCCGACGAAATAGTGTTCGTGCACGAAGGAGAAGGTACTCTGATCTCCGAATATGGGAGTATTAAAGTTAAAAAGTGGGATTACTTAGTTATCCCCAAAGGCACTACTTACCAGCTCAAATTCAATAGTTATAAAAACGTAAAGCTGTTTGTTATTGAGTCAGCAACGATGGTGACTATTCCTAAACACTATCGAACTGATACGGGTCAAATGCTTGAAACCGCGCCCTATTGTGAACGAGACATTCGCACACCAAAATTGCAACCGGGGACTGTAAAACAAGACGAATTTGAGCTTTACATAAAGTATGGCGATAAATATCAGAAAACGATTTTAGAATGGCATCCTTTTGATTTAGTTGGCTGGGACGGCGCCTGTTATCCTTGGGCGTTTAACATCGATGATTTTGCTCCCCTCGTCGGGAAAATCCATTTGCCACCCAGCGCACACTTAGTCTTCACTGCAAACAATTTTGTCGTTTGTAATTTTGTTCCGCGACTTTATGACTTCCACCCAGAGTCTATCCCTGCTCCTTATTATCACTCAAACGTGGATAGCGACGAAGTATTGTATTACGTGCATGGCGATTTCATGAGTCGATCGGGTATAGAGTCGGGCTCAATGACATTGCATCCAATGGGGGTTCCACACGGTCCTCAGCCGGGAAAAACAGAAGCTTCTATCGGCAAGAAGGAGACCTATGAGTATGCAGTGATGGTAGATACCTTTGCTCCGCTTAAGGTCACAAATCATTTTAAGAGTTGTCTAGAAAAAGACTACAACCAAAGTTGGTTGGAATAGTCCACACCAAAATAAATTTAAATAAGCGAATGTTTTGATTGAACTTCGTTTCTTAGTGATAAATTAGTACTGGAGAAAATCATGTCAGATTCAAATAACCCGCTAGGTTTGACGGGAATCGAATTTACCGAATTCGCATCAGCCGACACAAAATTTATGGAAAACGTATTTATGGATTTTGGGTTTTCAAAGACTCAAAAATTCATCGGTAAGGATATTGTTCATTTTTCCCAAAATCGGATTCACTTTTTACTCAATCAGGAAAAAAATGGATTCTCTGCTGAATTTACCAAATCACATGGCCCGGCTATTTCTTCAATGGGATGGCGAGTTGAAGATGCCGATTTTGCTCAAAAAGAAGCGATTAACAGAGGAGCTAGAGCGGCCGAGGCACAGGACTTTCCGTATCCGGCTATCTACGGTATTGGGGATAGTTTAATCTACTTTATCGATCGCTACGAAGGATCTAGTTCTATTTGGGAAACTGATTTCGAAAGTATAGCAGAGCCGGTGGTTCAACCGAGCAAAGGGTTTGTTGAAATCGACCATCTTACTAATAACGTTCATAAAGGAACTATGGAGAAGTGGGCAAATTTCTATAAGGATATTTTCGGTTTCACAGAAGTGCGTTACTTTGATATTAAAGGAGTCAAAACGGCTTTAGTTTCTTACGCTTTGGCGAGTCCTTGCGGTACTTTTTGCATTCCCATCAACGAAGGCAAAGATGATAATAATAATCAAATCGACGAATATTTGGAAATGTACGATGGTCCCGGAGTTCAACATTTGGCATTTAGATCCGAAAATCTAGTTGAGTCATGCGATGAATTGAAAGGATCTTATATTGAAACGCTAGACATTATTCCTGAGTACTACGATACTATTTGGGAGCGGGTTCCTTGGGTGAAAGAAGATAAAGAGCGAATTAAGAATCACCAAATCTTAGTGGATAGTCAAGCGGATCAAACCTATTTACTGCAGATATTCACCAAAAATTTATTCGGCCCGATCTTTATTGAAATGATTCAAAGGGAAGGTGATCAAGGATTTGGCGAGGGAAATTTCCAGGCGTTATTCGAATCAATCGAAAGAGACCAGGAGAAAAGAGGCGTTATTTAGAGCGACTTGACCGAATTAATGTCATCAGAAAGGGCTCAAGAAGCCCTTTTTTTATGGAAGTTCACATTTTTAAGGCGCTCGACTTTTCAGTCACAACCTGTCCCGATAGTCATTCATCCTTATAGCTTTTCAGAAAAATTGTACTAGACTTTTAGTAGAGTGCGTTTCGCACAATATTTTGGGTATATTCTAGTCATTGAATTTTTAAGTGTTACGCTTTCTCATGTCGCTTGCGATAGCATTACTTTAGTTGATCCGAGGTGAAAAATGAACATCTTTCAGTCTATCCTTATCAACGGGCGTTGGCAGCCCGAATTACCGGAGTCTAGTGAAGCTGGATTGATATTGCTTTTTGGTGATCGCGGAAAGGCTCAGAGTTCGGAAATTTTGAGTGTTATTCAAAATGCTTTTACTAAAGCCCAGATCATTGGATGCAGCACAAGTGGTGAGATTATGGGAACTAGAGTCTTCGATCAGACTTTGGTTCTAACAGCTGTCCAATTTGATACAACCAAAATATCAACTCATAGTGTATCTATTGAGCAATATGACAATAGCTTTATCGCCGGAGAAGACTTGGCCTCCCAATTGGAGCATCAGGATCTAAAATGTGTTTTTGTTCTATCTGACGGTCAGAAAATAAATGGAAGTGAATTGGTCGCGGGGTTGACTTCTAGTTTACCGGCAAATGTCAGCATCTCTGGTGGACTCGCTGGCGATGATGCGCGCTTCGAAGAGACGATAGTTTGGCATAATGAACGAGCTCAAAGCGGACTAATCACCATCTGTGGATTTTATGGCGATAATCTGAAGATAGGTCACGGGTCGTTAGGTGGGTGGGACTCCTTTGGTCCAGAGAGAATTGTTACGCGATCAGAGAGTAATGTGCTTTACGAATTAGATGGTCGTCCCGCACTCGAACTTTATAAATCATATCTGGGAGAAGAGAGTAAAAAACTCCCGTCGTCTGCCCTGTTATTTCCTCTCAGTATTCAAGCCGATGTTGACTCAGAACCTGTTGTTAGAACTATCCTTAATATTGATGAAGAACAACAGAGTATGACTTTTGCGGGAGATATTCCTGAGGGTTACAGTGCGAAGTTAATGAAAGCAAACTTTGAACGGCTGGTTGATGGTGCAGTCGGTGCCGCTTCGAACGCGCTTGAAAAACTATCCGAGAATGCTGAGCTAGCCATTTTAGTTTCTTGTGTGGGTCGACGCTTGGTACTGAAGCAAAGAGTTGATGATGAACTGGAAGGTGTAGATGAAATACTCACCGACCGCTGCGTCAAATGTGGGTTCTATTCTTATGGTGAAATTTCCCCGTTAGTGAGCGGAACCGGTTGCCATATTCATAACCAGACGATGACGATTACAACATTTTCCGAAGCATAAATGCACCGACTACTAGCCAGACAACTAAAGAGACAGAATCTCTCGGACGACTGGGCTCGAGAGCATCGAGCCTTATTGAGCGACATTGACCAAGCCTACTATGATCATGATCAAGAGCGAGATATTATAGAGCGCTCTCTCGACCTCACTTCTCAAGAGCTGAACGAAAGAAACCAGATACTCCGGTCCAAACTCGCATTGTTAAGTGAGACTCACAATAAGCTAGCTGAATCCCTCTCTGTTCTGAACAGCATCTTCGATTCAACTGGCGAAGCAATTATGGGGTTCGATAACGATGGTGTGCTATTAAGGCACAACAGAATGGCAAGCCAAGTTTTCGAATCTTCTTTTAAAAAGAACGAATATACCACACGAGATATTCTGTATTTTATAAAATCAAAAGTTGAAAATCCTCACGCATTGATTAAACACATTAAGCATGTTCGACAAATAGCAAGAACTAACTTGTCGGGTGTGATTGAGCTTAAAAATGGCGAGGTGTTTGAGTTTCATTCTTCTGCACAATTAGTTAACGAAGACGTATTTGGAAGAGTTTGGTGCCTAAGAAATATTACGCTCGCCAAAGAAAACGAAATGTTAATTAAACACCAAGCTTATCACGATGCATTAACAGATCTACCGAATCGATTATTGCTTAATGATCGACTCGGGCATGAAATATCTTTAGCCCGCCGTATGGGGCATTTGATAGCAGTGCTTTTTATTGACTTGGATCATTTTAAAAAAATCAACGATTCCTTAGGCCATCAACAAGGTGACGTAATTCTCATTGAAGTCGCGCATCGGATTAAAAACTGTCTGCGCAGTTCTGATACTTTGGCTCGCCTCGGTGGCGACGAGTTTGTAGCGGTTCTTGGCGGATTAGAGAGTCACAAAAACGCCGCAAGAACCTGTTCTAGAATCATAAATACTCTTCAAAAACCTTTTATTATCGAAAAAAACAATTATTATATTTCTTGTAGTATTGGCGTTAGTTTGTTTCCAAGAGATGATCTATCAAGTGAAGAGCTAATCAGAAAAGCTGACTTAGCAATGTATCATGCGAAACAACAAGGAAAAGGGTGCTTTCAATTTTTTGATAGTGCGTTAGAACGACTTGCACATTACAATCTAGACTTGGAAAATAATTTGAGGAAAGCAGTAAAACAAAATGATTTCGAAGTCTTTTATCAGCCAAAAATAGAAGTTCGTACTGGGCGAATTAATGGTGCTGAAGCATTACTTCGTTGGACAAACGATGATAATAAATCGATTTCACCTGCAGAGTTTATACCTCTAGCGGAGCAAATTGGTCTTATCGTTCCATTGGGCTATTGGGTCATCGAAAATGTATGTCAGCAAATCAAGAAATGGAATGAGCAAGGAATAGAAAATATTATCGTATCCATTAATTTGTCGGCTCAACAATTTAAAGAAATCGACTTTGTAATAAAAGTTCAGAAAATATTACGCAAATATAACCTAGCGGGTAATTGCTTAGATTGGGAGATAACCGAATCAATTTTGTTAGAAGACCTTAGTAGTGTACGAGATGTGTTAATAGGGCTTAAGGAATTAGGGGCTAGTATTTCTATAGACGATTTCGGAACGGGATATTCATCCCTTCAGTACTTACAGCGACTTCCCGTGGATTGTTTGAAGATAGATCGCTCTTTCATTGATGAGCTGTCCAGAAACCCTACGGAAGAGTCCCTCGTTAATGGGATTATTTCTTTAGCACACAACCTACAACTCACTGTAGTAGCAGAGGGAGTTGAAGATAAAAAAATGGTCGACTATCTCGTCCGACGAAATTGTGACTTTATTCAAGGATTCTATTACTATAAGCCAATGAGAGCGAAAGTGATGACGGACTTGCTACAACAGGAGTGTAGTCTCCCTGTCAGCAACGACTAAACATAATCTAAAGTTGGCTTAATAATGACAATAAAACTAACTGAATATAGCCACGGCGCGGGATGTGGATGTAAAATTTCACCAGCCGTTCTCTCCAAAATTCTCCAATCAGATTTGCTTACCTATCAAGACCCGTCGTTAATTGTTGGTAATGAAACGAGTGATGATGCAGCGGTTTATGATCTCGGTAATGGAACTTCGATCGTCAGCACGACTGATTTCTTTATGCCAATAGTTGATGACCCTGCTACATTTGGCAGAATCGCAGCGACGAATGCAATCAGCGATATATATGCGATGGGCGGGACTCCTATTATGGCCATTGCTATTCTGGGCTGGCCCATTGAGAAGCTAGCACCAGAAGTTGCTCGCAAGGTAATCGAAGGCGCTCGATCAGCGTGTGGAGAATCTAAAATAACATTGGCGGGCGGGCATAGCATCGATTCCCCTGAGCCTATTTTCGGATTAGCAGTAACGGGTACTATTGAAACAGATAAAGTACTGAGAAACTCTACCGCAAAAGCCGGTTGTCAATTATATCTAACTAAGCCCATCGGTATTGGTATCCTTACAACGGCACAAAAGAAGAAAATACTTCAAGAGCAAGACCAAAATATTGCTGTTGACATAATGTGTCAGATGAACCACGTTGGTGCAGTTTTCTCAGAGCTAGAAGGCGTATCTGCTATGACGGATGTGACAGGGTTTGGGTTATTCGGGCACCTCGCTGAAATTTGTCGTGCTAGTGAGTTATCGGCTAAATTAGATATGAATCTTGTACCAAAAATACCTCAAGCTGAAGCTTATCGCTTAAAGGGCGCCATCCCTGGAGGTACCTTAAGAAATTTTGAAAGTTATGGTCACGAAATAGAAGAGCTAACTGATAGCCAAAAACACTATGGTTGTGACCCGCAAACCAGTGGTGGTTTACTGGTGGCCGTTGAAGCTTGTGGTGAAGAAACGTTTATCCAAATTGCGAAACAAGCAGGAATGGAACTTCAATCTTTTGGAGAACTCATCGAACAGCAAGAAAAATTGATCTATGTCTAATCCATTGACTCAACAGTTAACTGATATATTTCTCAACGATGTACCTATGATCGACTTGAGAGCGCCTTGCGAATTTGAATTAGGTGCGTTTCCAACGGCGACCAACCTGCCTTTAATGAATGATAGAGAAAGACAACTCGTTGGAATATGTTACAAAACTAAGGGGCAACAACAAGCGATCGAACTCGGACATCAATTAGTCAGTGGCGAAACTAAGCAGTCGAGAATTCACTATTGGCAATCTTTTTCGAATCAAAATAATAATGCGGTGTTTTATTGTTTTCGCGGTGGATTACGCTCTCGAATTAGTCAAAGCTGGTTATCTGAAGTAGGGATCGACCTACCGATAGTCTCCGGTGGTTACAAAGCCATGCGAAGATTTTTAATCGACCAAACAGATAGATTGGTCGCTCAGGCGAAAGTCTACGTACTTACGGGTTTTACCGGCAGTGCAAAAACAAAAGTCATTAAGAACCTGCCTTTGACCATTGATCTAGAAGGGATCGCCAATCATCGAGGTTCAAGTTTTGGGAGAAAGCTAACTCAGCAGCCTAGTCAAATTGATTTTGAAAATCAGCTAGGAGTGAAGTTGCTTAAAAGGTCGCATCTAAGTGAGAGCCCTCTAATTCTTGAAGATGAAAGTCGTTTGATAGGCGCTCGCTCTATTCCAATTGTTTTAAAGAATAAAATGGACGAAGCCCCGTTAATTTTTCTCGACCAACCAGTGGAATATAGAATTGAACAGATTTATCAGGACTATGTGGTAGAACTATTCTCAGATTTTACTGATCAATATAGGGAAAATGCGATTGCAGAGTACCATTTGTTTTTAGTTAATGCCTGCAAAAAAATTGCCAAACGACTCGGAGGGCAAGATCTAAAGCGAGTTCTAGGAATGATAGGAAAGGCAATAGAACATCAGCTTAACAATGATGAATTTACATTACACCAAGAGTGGATTGTTTTTTTGCTAAAAAATTATTACGATCCCATGTATAGCTTTCAAATATCGAAAAAACAAAATCGAGTCATATTTAGAGGAAATCAACAAGAAGTGTCTTCCTATTTATCACAGCTATCAACGAGTTAAAGAAAGATTAATCTAACGGATGGCTGATTTTCTCGTTAATTATCCAATATGACTAGTCACAATACTGAATTAGTTCCAGCCTTTGCCGCACCTATCCTTATTCATCACTCCAAAATTATGCAAAATGCGACTTGTTACCATTAACTGAACTCGATCTATTCGGATAATCATCCTACAATTAATAACTTATTCCACTGCAGGAGGATGCACAATGATTAGTATCAATGAACAAGAAGAAGTATTCACTTTTGTTAACCACGAAATACACACTAAATCAGCAACTTTCATGCAAGCTGTTAAAGAGTTAGGAGGAGAATTTACCCGTTTAACCACTGCCGATGTGCAAAATGAAGGTATTTGGCCGGATCGTTTTTATTATATTGTCGAAGGTAATATCTCAGCAGAGTACGATGGGAAAGAACTCTATTTATTTGAAAAGGGAGATATTATTTTACACTCAACGATTGAGGACGTGGAAGAAACCGGATTGTACTATTCGGTCATGTCTGAGGTCGTTGTGGACAGCATTCCAGTGCAGGAACTCTATCAGTTGCTAGCAACAGATGCCGAATTAATAGGGCTTTGGGTGACAATCACCTCACTTAACCAATTACAACTTAATCAAATGGTAGGAGTTCTGACAGAAAAAGAAGAGCGAGCAAATCCTGGTTTTGGTCGCTATAAAGCGGGGATGGCAATCATTACGGAAGGTGAGGACGCTGAATATGTCTATTCCATAAGTGAAGGTACAGCCGTTGCCATTCACAAAGACATTGAAGTGGGAGAAATAAACAAGGACGAAATTTTTGGTGCTATAGCGGTTCTCACAGACCAAAAACGGACTGCAAGCGTTATTGCAAAAACTGATTGCATAGTTTTAATGGTACATAAGGATGAATTTTCCAAAATGGTGAAGTCTCATCCTAAGCTATTCTTAAATATCTTAACGAGCCTCGCAGAGAAGATCACTGCGCTGAATGCTAAATTTAGTCGGCAAGTATCCTAGTCCTTATTTCAGCCGGTTATACCAACTATTTCTGATATTCTTTAAGGCGCTTTCAATGCGAAAATACACGAACTATTGAAAATAGACTAAAATAATAATTGAAGCGGTCAATTTGATGTAGAAGGAATTCTCTCATGCGGTTGTTTAATATCCCTATTATTGTAGTATCTCTTACCTTGACATTTGGCTGGCCTGACCGCTTGGCTGCCGCCGAAATAATTCCCAGTCCAACAAACTCAACGCCTTGCGCACTAACATTTGGGTGGGGAGAGTGGCGTCCTCTTTCGTATATCGATGAAAGTGGCAAGTTGGTAGGGTTACAAATTGAATTTGTGAAAGCTATTGGAGAAGAATTAGAGTGTAAGATCAACTTTGTTCAAAACGACTGGAGTGGTTTAGTTGCGGCAATAGAACAAGGTAGTATCGACTTTATTCCCGATGCAACACAAACAAAAAAGCGGCTTCAGTTTGCTTTATTTTCAGAACGATACAGAAAAGATACGTTTGCTATTTACGTACCAAAAACAGAACGTGATAAATACGACGACAGCGATCTGACTGATCTCATAAACTCAGGGTTTAGACTCGCGCTCACAAGGCGAGTTCTGTACGGCAAAGAGATTGAGTCCTGGCAAAACGATAAGTCGTCGAATCAACTACTGGAATATTCTGATAATTTGTCAGAACATATAGAGAAATTAGTTGCTATGAAAATCGATGGTTTTATTGAAGACCCTTATGTAATGGCTTACAAGTTCAAGAGAAAACAGTTTGAACTCGATATGTTCGTTCTTCCAGTCGAGATATCCTCACATTCAGCTCGATTTATGTTTAGTAAAAAAAGAATTAGCGCCAAATTCATTATACGATTTAATGAAGCCCTCAAAAAAGTCAAACAGCAACCTAGGTTTAAAACCAATTGGCTGAGGTTCTAATTAGTGGTTGCTAAAACTGTTCTAATTGGCCAGCAGTGTCTCTTTGATTTGAATAATTTGTCTTATGGACTAAACTTAGTTTAATGGTATTCCATTTGTTTGTAGGGACGTTTTAGTGCGATTTATCCAATTTTATGCAGTTGCAGTACTTTTGATTCTTGTGGGAGGAAATGCATTCGCACAATCTTATTTGATGGAAAATTCGCAGTATTCGGTAGCGGTGGAAAACACCAATACCTGCAGTCTTACTTTTGGTTGGGCTGAGTGGCATCCACTGCAATACATAGATGAAAATAAAGTGTTAGCTGGTTTTCAGATTGACCTTGTAAAAGCGCTTGCTAAGGAACTAGATTGTGACATCCGCTTCATCGGAGACGATTGGAACAAGCTAATTGCAGCCGTTAATGCCGGTAAAATCGATTTTATTGCCGATGCCACACCAACAGAAGAACGAAGCCAATATGCTTATTTTTCAATGCCTTACAGGAAAGATACCTTCGCCATTTATGTCCATCAGAATGATCTAGAAAAATATGCTAATAGTGACTTGGCGGACCTCAAGAATTTGGGATTTAAATTAGCACTTAACCGAAGTTTTCTTTACGGTGATGAAATAGAGGATTGGCAAAAGGATAAGAAACTCAGTCACCTCATTTCCTATTCGGATAACTCAAGACAGAATTTTAAGCGGTTGCTTAAAGGAGAAATTGACGGGTTTATTGAGGACCCTTATGTGATGGCATACAAGTTTAGAAGAAAGCAAATCGATTCTGCGATGTCGACTTTGGCTATTCCTATATCAGCACATCCTGCTAGTTTTATGTTTAGTAAAAAGAAAGTAAATCTTGAATTCGTAGAGCGCTTTAACCAAGCACTGAAGACAGTGAAGAAAAAACAGCAATTTCAAATAAATTGGTTGAAACTATAGAGCGCCTAGCGACGCTCTGTCTTGCAACTCGTTAATCGACCAGTTGATATTCTTGTTTTAATACCTCGATAATTTCAGCTTTAGGGTTGGCAGAAATACTAATTTTTTCACCAATGATCTTCTCAGCAATCCCAACATAAGTACTCGATATTTTCATCAAAACGTCTTCTGGTAAATCGTTATCTTGCGCTAATGCCTGTCTCTCGACCATGCGTTCTTTATTAAGCAATATATCAGGATCTGGAAAATGACTGAGTAATAACTGTCTAAAATCCTCTTTTGAATTTTCGACGACTCGACCCTCTTTGTAAGCTTCTGCATCCCAGATGCGAGAAGAATCAGGAGTGCCCACTTCATCCATGTAGATCAGTTTTTCGACGCCATTCTTATCTTTTACGTAACCAAATTCAAACTTAGTATCGACAAATATTTGATTAACATCGGCTAATGCGTTGCTGATTAAGTCGAAGCCTTCCGATAGTAATTTTTCGTAAACATCGATATCAGCAAGATTTGCAAAGTTAAACGCTTGATAATTATCTTCTATATTCTTGCGAGTAATATTAACATCGTCAGCTTCAGGAACGCCTGGAATTCCATTTAGTACGCCTTTGGTAGAGGGGGTCATCAATAAATCGGGTAAGCGTTGATCTTTATTGAGGTTTTCCGCAATTTTAATACCGCAGAATTCACGTTCACCGTTTTTGTACGCGCGCCACATTGATCCAGTAATATATTGTCGGCAAATGGCTTCTATCATTACCGGTTTGGCTTTTTGAACAATCCAGACGAGAGGATGAGGTATGTCTAGAATATGACTATCCGCTAATCCTTGCTCTTTGAACATTTTAAACCAGTGATTAGAAATAGCATTCAGAGACGCGCCTTTTCCCGGAACGCCATTCATACCGCCTTCACCATGCCAAATACAATCAAACGCAGAAATACGATCACTAATGACCATGATCGCAAGCGGTGCATCAGCAGCGACATCGTATCCTTTTTCTTGTATTAACCTGCGACTATCAGCTTCTGTTAACCAATAAACTGAGCGTACTTTACCACTGTGAACTGGGAGTTCAGTCCTTATTGGAAGGTCGTCGTTGACTGCCAAAACTCTATCAGCAAGACTCATGTGTAATCCTCTATTTAAAACGTTTGTAATTAATGGGTAATTTGTCGGCTAGATCTCAATCATCTCAAAGTCTTCTTTTCCTACACCACAATCGGGGCATAGCCAGTCTTCTGGCACGTCATCCCATTTGGTACCAGCAGAAATACCATCTTCCGGCCAACCTTTTTCTTCGTCGTAGATCCATCCACAGACAATACATTCCCACTTTTTCATATTGATGCTCGTTGTTTACTATTTATGCTTTATTGACGGAATCAGGCATTTTACTACAAGAGCGTCGTTTTAAAACAAAAAAATCAAAATATTCAATTCGTCGCTTAGATGGATTTGATATACTTGCCGGCAATTAAACTGAATTATGATGAGTCACCACTTGAAGGCCAATTCTTTAGCCCTACTGACAGAACAAGCCAGTCTTACAGAGCGATTGAAGACGATCATTGGTGCACCTCCAGTATTAACTTGTCGCATAGAAGGTAGGGCTAGGGTAAATCGAGAAGAACAACAGATATTAGCAATTAGACCGCGAAAATTGGCTCATGTACGCGAAATTACGATGGGCACGCAATCCGCTAATTGGTTGTTTGCAAGAACAGTTATCCCTACTGGCACTTTGAGACATCAGGCATCCCGGCTTTCCAAAATGAGGGATATGCCCTTGGGTAAAATATTATTTGGCCAATTAAGGGCGAAACGAACTCAGATGCGACTTGATATAGTGTTTGCCAACGAAGTTGGTTTAGAAGAATTTGGCATAGCCGCTGATTTCCCTTTGTGGCAGCGACGTTCAATTTTTGAACTTAAAACAGGACAGTTGTTAATTACTGAAATTTTTCTACCCGATTGCCCTGTTTATGAATATGCCTGATCACCAGTCAGACCACAGCAAGAAAGTGAGTGCGCTTGACGTCATTAAATATACCGTTCGGCTAGTCATTCAGAAATTCAGCCCATCGACTGGTCGTTTAAAGAAATTTCTTGGCACTTTGCCGAGCGAAAAGCTCAAGCAATATGGATTGCTAATGAGGGTCGATAAGCCTATTGGTAGTCTTTTATTACTGTGGCCCACGTTATGGGCGCTATGGCTGGCTTCACCTCAATTCCCTCAAGTTATTCATATAGTAATATTCTCGCTGGGCGTTTTTCTTATGCGTTCAGCTGGGTGTGTGATTAACGATTATGCCGATCGACATATTGATGGCAATGTAAGTCGAACTAAGCACAGACCTATGGCTCGAGGGCTGGTGTCAGAGAGAGAGGCGCTGGTGCTGTTTATCATCTTGGCTCTTATTGCTTTTAGCTTAGTAGTCGCGCTCAACCAACTTAGTGTCATATTGTCCTTTGTAGCCTTGGCAATAGCGACTGTGTATCCTTTTATGAAGCGAGTAACTTATTTCCCGCAAGTGGTACTAGGAATGGCCTTTTCTATGGCTATTCCTATGGCGTTTGCTGCTGTATTAGATGAAATCCCAATGACCGCGTGGCTACTCTACATATCAAATTTATTATGGGTTTTAGCTTATGACACCCTCTATGGAATGGTCGACAAAAAGGATGATCTTAAAATCGGTGTAAAGTCGACCGCAATATTTTTTGGTGAAGCCGATTTGCAAATAACCGCAATTATTCAAGCCATGTTTGTATTTGGAATGTTACTGGTGGGCGCAAAATTCAATTTGAATTATTGGTTCTATTGCAGCATGCTTATTGCGTCCGGTCTTATAGCGATACAAATATATAGCTGTCGAAATAGAGAACCAGAAAAGTGCTTTAAAGCTTTTCTGAACAATAACTGGATTGGATTAGTGGTATTTTTAGGCGTAGTAGCTTCTAAGCTAAGTACTAATTAGTTAAAAAGCGTAAGCCTTTCTAGGCTTTTTTTGTTAAAAAGACAATTATATCTAATAGCCTGTTTAAAGACTGTCGTAGTTAAAAACAGTCGTCGTTAATATTCAAAGGGGGAGTTTTGACTGATACTATCCTGATTGTAGAAGATGACTACGCCAACCAACTCGTTGCAACTTTATTTCTGAAGCGGTTTGGATTCGACACCGAAATTGCGGCGAATGGAGCCGAAGCCATCAAGTTGGCGCAACAAAAAAAGTTTCCGCTAATTTATATGGATTGCCAAATGCCGGTCGTTGATGGATTCGCTGCAACGACAAGCATTCGAAATACCCCCGGTCCCAACCAGCATACCCCCATCATTGCGCTCACGGCCAATTTGGTCAACGGCATTAATAAACAATGCACCGA
Organism: Kangiellaceae bacterium; assembly: GCA_019090895.1. GTDB lineage: Bacteria > Pseudomonadota > Gammaproteobacteria > Enterobacterales > Kangiellaceae. Next base: position 7,040 of record JAHRVB010000049.1, on the reverse strand, counting down.
CGCTGGCATGGATGATGTATTGTCAAAACCGATTAGCATGGATGCCTTTCAATCAATTACTAATAAATGGATTCATAAGCGATCAACCATACGATGAGCCAGTAGTGAAACTCTGTGATTAGCGGCACCTTGATGGCAGTTGAGCCACATTAATGTCAATAGATTCACAGATCCAATTGTAGCTACCCTGACTGTTTAATTCTGGTCGAAATGATATTCTACTTTGAGACAGAGTGTCGGGTTGTTTAAAAATGATTTGATAAACTCCGTCAGTCGATAATAGTAGATGATAATTCTCATTATCAAATTCAGTTTGAGAAATACCTGCCTTTTCTAAGGTGTTAGGCCAGTAGCCGGTATCGGTAGCGTAGTTTTCGATAGTTGTTTGTATTGAACGAGTGTCAGTAATTGCTTGTTGAATGTGGGCCCGCACCGTGTAATCTTGATAAGCTGGAATCGCCACAGCCGCTATAATACCACCCACCGGAATTAACAAAACTAGAAAAATAATGGTGATAATAGATCCAATGGACATTCCTGAGCCAGGGCTCTCGCTGGCTACTTTAATTTGGGTAGCATCGTATCGTTGATTGACCACTAGCGTGCCAGCAACCATGTCATGCAGCGCTTGTTTGCGAGCGGTAAAAGCCGTCATTAAATAACCGATAGTAAATGTTAGTTGGGTGAGCAATGCGGAAAAATGCCGTGCGGTCGCTTGGCCGAAACCGATTGGTTGACCAAACCGGTTGGTAACCTTAATGCCCATTATTTTCTTTCCTAAGGTGCCCTGAAAGTTAGAACTTTCCATCACCGCGAAATATAACCACCAGCTAGGATAGTATAAAACGTACACACCAATTGCAGCATAAATATCTTCAACTTCGTTTGGGTTGGTACTAAATGCCGAGCCGCCCAAAAAGTAAATGAATAACACAAATAATAAAGTGAATAATATCCCGTCAATGACATAAGCGATAAACCGTTTCCAAAATCCTGCAAATGCAAATTCCGAAACTAATGCTCGATTAGACGATGACTCGGGTGATTGATAGGGTGAAGTTTTCTCTATCGCTAGACTAGCGCCGCAGTTAGTACAAAAGCGAGCATTACTGGCATTAGGAACATTACAAGCTGTGCAATTAAACGAACTCATCAATGACTACTCTCCGATTTTTTATTCGATTATACGTTTAAGAACAAGAATCATTCGGTCATTGTTTTACCAAGAAGAGATTAAACCTTATCGAAATTCTTGTTGTACAGGCTATTTCTAACTATAGTCGATGATTCAACCAAATAGAAAGTCAAATTACCGAGGTTTTGCTGAAAATGAATCATGAAGTGCTTGTGGGGCTTGAAATAGTGAATGAAGTGGAATATCAAAAATACCGTGTTGCTATGAAACCTATTTTAGTCACCTATGGTGGCGGATTTAGTTACGATTTCAAAGTATCAGATGTATTACACTCTGACACGCCTGAACCAATCAACCGGGTGTTTACTATTTATTTTGAAAGCGAAGAGAAAATGAACAGTTTTTTCTCAGATCCAAAATACTTAGAAGTCAAAGAAAAATACTTCGTTGCTTCTGTCGGTCACACCACATTAATCGCGAGTTACCACAAACCTACTGGCTAAAATATTATCTAGCGATCAATACCACTACTCTGGATTTAGGTTTACTTCCAACAGTTTATTGATAACTAAGTCTTCAGCCAGCAAATAATCGACTTGTTCAATGCTTCGGATTTGTGCGGTTAACTTAGTCAAGATTTCTTCTTGAATGATTCCCCGTGATTTAGCGTCTGCGTATGGAAGGCGGTGAAACATGACCATCGAATAGCGCGGACAGAAGCGACTTGGAAACCGTCTTTCAAGTTCAAATGCTAGAGCAGATTTGAGTAAGTACTTTTCGTCGCGAACGGAATCTCGCATCGTAATGTAGTTTTCGATTGCCATATCAGCAATTGCGTCCCCATTAGATTTTCGTGACGAATCGACCGTTGAAAAGATTGCCTGCCAAGTAGAGTCAATGTCATCAGTCTCGTTAGCATCTATCGTTTCGACGAGAGCAAGCGCATCTTCAAATCCGCAATTCATACCTTGGCCATGAAACGGTACGATCGCATGAGCTGCGTCTCCCATCAATAGTGCTAGGTCCTTATAATGCCATGGGGAACACTTAACGGTCGCGAGTTGGCCTGTTGGGTTAGCAAAGAAATCTTCAACCAGTTCTGGTAGTAAAGGCAGAGTGTCTGAAAATTGCTGGTTGAAAAAAGAGAGTAACTTTTCTTTCGAATCTAGGCTTTCAAAACTGCACTTACCTTTGCTTGGCATAAAAAGAGTTACCGTAAAAGAAGCATCTTCATTGGGCAGCGCGATTAACATATAACCTCCGCGCGGCCATATATGAAGCGAGTGTTTATCGAGCTGAAACTCGCCTTTCGGTCCCGCCGGAATTCGAAGTTCTTTATAACTATGACCAAGAGGTAATACTTCAAGTTGTTTTGACGTTAAATTATGGATTGCATCACGTACTGCACTTGCGCTACCGTCTGTTCCAATAATGCGTTCGAAAGCTTGTGTCGAAATTTGGCCATTATGCTCATTTTTAACCATCAGGGTTTTAGCTTTAAAGTCGACTTGTTCGCACTTGTTGTCAAAATGAATATTTACCAGCCCGGTTTGCTCTGCCGCATCCAAACAAATTTTATTAAGTTCGCTTCTTGATACTGAGTAAATGACTTCTTCTTCTTTTTGGCCATAGCTCTGAAAATTTTGCTCGGCTTGTAAGTCATGAACCATTCTTCCTTTCATTTCGGTAAGGATTGGAGATACTTTTTCCATTAGCCCCGCTCGTTGCAAAGGCACGATGCCACGATTGGCCAAGGCTAAGTTTATTGAGCGGCCTGCACTAATATCTTTTCGACGCATGTCTGCGCGTCGTTCAAATATCTCGACTCGATAACCACGCTTCGCCAGTAAAACAGCCAGTAAAGAGCCGACCAATCCTGCACCGATTAGGGTGATCGTTTGAGTATTATTACGTTTGTTCATTATTATCGACTCTCTTCTATTGCATGACGTAATATTTCAACAAAGCGAAAGACATCGGTGAAACTATTGTACATAGGCACCGGTGCGACACGAATGACATTGGGGTGTCGCCAATCCCCAATCACTCCTTGTTTCTCTATTTCATCAAAAACAAGTTTACCTCTATCGGATGAATCTCCAGCTTTAAGTTTTATAGCCAGAGAGAGTTGACTGCCACTTCGGTTCGTTTCTGTTGGTGTTATTATAGCCACATCATCCGACAATTTTTTGTCCAACAGATACCTCATGTAACCCGAGAGTTTAATTGCTTTCTCTCTTAGTACCTCAATGCCTCCCGCATTTTTAATCGTATCAAGGGAACCTCTGATTGCTGCGAGAGAAAGTACTGGTGGATTAGATAGTTGCCATGCTTCGGCAGATTTCATTGGCTTAAAGTTATTTTCCATTTTAAACCTAGACATCTTGTCATGGCCCCACCACCCTGCAAATCTAGGTAAGTCTTCACTACGATGATGATTAGAATGTACAAAACAACCGGCGACCGATCCTGGGCCAGAGTTTAAATATTTGTAAGTGCACCAGCAGGCAAAATCAACATTCCAATCGTGCAGTTGCATTGGGATATTGCCTGCTGCATGAGCCAAATCGAAACCAACATTACATCCTTTATCGTGAGCCGCCTCAGTGATTGATTGCATGTCAAATACCTGTCCCGTGTAATATTGAACACCTGGAAGCATAACTAATGCAATAGAGTCACCCTGTTGCTTGATTAGACTAATAATATCTTCATCTCGTATATCATCTTCATCCTCGCGTGGACTAATAAATAACATTGATTCTTTAGGGTCTAATCCATGAAAACGGATTTGAGACTCAACGGCATAATGGTCTGAAGGAAATGCATGTTCTTCGATTAGAATTTTATGCCTTGTTTCGGTCGGTTGATAAAAACTCACCATCATAAAATGCAAGTTTGCGGTTAGAGTATTCATCGATACTACTTCTGATTTCTTAGCGCCAACAATATTAGCGAATCCATCAGCTAAAAATTCATGATAGGGCATCCAAGGAAAGTCACCGCTAAAATGACCCTTTACACCAAGTTCGGCCCATTGGTTAAGCTCATGCTTCACATACTTAGCAGCCAGTTTTGGTTGAAGCCCAAGGGAATTACCACAAAGATAAATCTCTTCGTTCCCGTTGTGGTCCTTTGGAATAGAAAATTCATTTCGGATATGAGCAATTGGATCTTCACTATCAATTTTTTTCGCGAATTCAAAACTATCTTGGAAAGGCATAAAAAGGTTACTCATTTAGTTATTTTTAGATACAGGGTAAAGTGTTGGCTGCGATGGCACCGCATCAGTTTCTATTTCTGGTACTTGTAGATTGCAAAGGTAAAAACCATCTTGAATTTTTTCATCGATATAGACCATTTCTGTAATGGTCTTTTTTGGCAAAGACATGTACTCATCCGACTCGGATTCTTCGAGCGATTTTTGACCCGGTGCAAGCTGCCAAAATATTCTATGATTGCTGAGCATGCCTTCGTCATACATTTTATCAACGGAGGGAAAATCGACCAATAAGTGTTTAACTCCTCGCTGGTGCAAATAGTTCATCGCGCAATTTGTCAAAAATGCGGGGTAATTCTTTTGATCGTAGCTTAGAACTTTTTTTTCAGTCAAATTAGGTAGTGTGCGTATCACTAGCCCTTCTAGCTGTTGATTTGAAAAATTATCGAGGAAAGATTTTAATTGTGCCTTTTGGATGACTTTATTTTCAGGATCGATGTTAGGTTGATATAAATCAGTATTTTCGCCGCCGCAAATAGGCTTAATTGAAATTAAAACGCAGGGAAATATATTCTTTTCGATGACTTTGTGGACTGGTATTAATTGATCAATAACATGAGATACCGATTCGGTGTGGGTTCCGTTACAGTGTGGAATTATCGAAAGTCGATTAACATTACAGCTACCACCTTGTTTGGTATCGCCAATAAAGTCACCGGCAATTAACGGTTCACTATTGCATTCTGGCGCGCCAAAATGATTGGGCTGGTTGCCGTTAGGCAGTAGGGTGATAGCGATACTATGACCCTTTGACAGATCAGATTGGTAACTTTGCTGATTAATTTCGAATTGAATATTCATAATAAATTTTAAAAAACCTTTTTAAGAGTATTCCTTAGAGTGTTTTTTCTATAAATCGGCTCTTGTCTAAGCCTAACCAATCTAGCGCTGTACCATGTAGAAGGCGTTCTTTTACTATTTGGTTATCGATAGATTGATGAATGAGTTTCCCCGGTTCTAACTCACCGAGCGGAAACGGATAATCAGTACCTAAAGCGAGTCTGTCTGCGCCCATTAAATCAATTAGAAAGTTCAGCATTTGTTTGTCGTGTACAAGCGTATCTAAATAAATACGGTCGAGATATTCTCTTGGATTAACGTCGTTATCAACGGCTACCAAGTCAGGGCGGCAATTAAAACCGTGCTCGATTCTGCCAACGGTTGACGGAAACGAACCACCGCCATGAGCGAAAGCGACTTTCAGCGCTGGTAATCGTTCAAATACACCGCCGAAAATCATAGAACAGATCGCTAGTGACGTTTCCGCAGGCATTCCTACTAACCATGGGAGCCAGTAGTCTTTCATTTGAGCGGTACCCATCATGTCCCATGGATGAACAAATATAGATGCGTTTAAGTCTTGAGCCGCTTCAAATACCGCAAACAGCTCAGGTGCATTCAGATTCCAGTCGTTAACATGAGAGCCGATCTGTACGCCCGAAAGACCCAGATCGTTGACGCATCGTTCAAGTTCCTTAATCGCAAGATCAGGCGATTGCAGTGGTATCGTTCCCAGTCCTGCAAAGCGTGTCGGGTGATTGTCACAAATGCCTGCAATGTGATCATTTAAGTATTTTGATATATCAAGTGCATCCTTAGCCTTCGCCCAATAGCTAAACATGACCGGTATCGTTGAAAGGACTTGTACGTCCACATTATGCTGGTCGCATTCCTTCATACGCACTTTGGCATCCCAACAGTTGGATTCTATTTCTCGAAAGAAATGATCTTCTTTCATCATTCGGGCGCAGTCACACTTATGGTGTTCCAAATGGATCCAGCCGCCATAGCCATATTTCTCTTTTAGATTAGGCCAGTTCTTCGGCAATATATGCGTATGAATATCAATAGTTAACATTTTATTTCCCTGGAGTCTTTTGTCTTCACCAATTTAAAGTTCTAAACTAATCAAACTCGTATTTATTGTGCGGCATTAGATGATTACATTTGTCACAGGTACGTAGTTTTTCGTTGGATAAGAAACGATTAAAAACAGCGCCAAAATCATTTTCAATATCACGTAGCGGGAAAAATTCTTCATAAAGCTTATGATTACATCGTTCGCAAAACCACATCAGAGCGTCCGTCTCTTCAGGTCTTCTCACTTGTTCTATCACTAAGCCTATAGAATTCTCAAAGCGAACTGGCGAGTGCGGGACTTTAGGCGGCAATAAGAAAATATCACCAGCGCTAAGCTTATATTCAACCACTTGGTTATCTTGTTGGGTGCGAAGCAGTAACTCTCCTTCGAGTTGATAGAAAAATTCGGGCCCTTCGTTGTAGTGGAAGTCTTTGCGACCATTAGGGCCACCGACAACCATTATGATCATGTCGCCGTCGCGATAGACTTCCTTGTTACAAACGGGTGGCTTTAACTTGTCTCGATTATCATCGATCCATTTCTGAAAGTTGAGAACATTCATTGGAGCACTCATCGGCAAATTCCCCCTAACTCAAATAGAAGCAGACTAATTCTTTACTAATCTATTGTTGCAATACATTTTAATTCGATTGCAATTGGTGTCGGTAAACAGTTGATTTCAATCGTGGTTCGACACGGTTGATTATCTTCAAAATATTCAGCATAAATTCTATTGTACGTTTGAAAATCGTCTTCCATATTGG
>JAHRVB010000004.1 GCA_019090895.1 Kangiellaceae bacterium | reverse complement strand
GCCATTGCGCGATGCTTCGGATTTTTAACCACCATATCCGCAGGCAGTCGATGCGAAAAAGTTCCCACCTCTCGCGCCGTTCCGCAAGCTGAAGGTTGGCCTGTTAGAGAGAAAGGGCTATTGCCGGGTGTTGAAATCTTACCGGTTAACAAATGAATATTGTAGACCAGGTTATTGGCCCAAACGCCTCGAGTATGTTGATTGAATCCCATTGTCCAGAAGGAACAAACTTTGATTTTTGGATCGGCATACAATTCGGCCAACGCTTTTAGATTGCTCTCTGGTACACCCGATAATTTAGAAGTGTACTCAAGGGTATAGTCACTGACAAACTTGGCATATTCTTCAAAACTAATCGGTGTAGAACTTCCCTTCGTCTTACCATTATTTTTTGCTTTTTGCTCGAGAGGATGCTCTGGTCTAAGTCCATAACCAATATCTGTTTCGCCCAGTCTGAAGTTAGTATGTTTAGTTACGAAATCTTTATTAACTCGACCAGTCTGAATAATATAGTTGGCAATGTAATTGAGGATCGCAAGGTCAGTTTGCGGAGTAAAAATCATACCGTTATCGGCGAGATCGAAACTGCGATGTTTGTAAGTTGAAAGTACCGCAACTTTTACATGGGGTGCGCTCAGTCTTCGATCCGTTATCCGAGTCCATAATATAGGATGCATTTCAGCCATGTTAGACCCCCACAACACCATCGCATCGGCAGCTTCCATGTCGTCATAACAACCCATTGGTTCGTCAATCCCAAAGGTGCGCATAAATCCACCGACCGCTGAAGCCATACAATGGCGAGCGTTTGGATCAAGGTTATTACTTCTAAAACCTGCTTTCATCAACTTTACAGCGGCGTACCCTTCTTGCACCGTCCATTGACCCGAACCAAACATGCCGACAGCGGTAGGTCCTTTTTCTTTTAACGTCGCCTTGGCTTTCTCTTCCATCACATCAAATGCTTGTTTCCATGATATCGGAGTGAAGTCGCCATCTTTGGCATATTGCCCGTTCTTCATTCGTAGCATTGGTGTGGTAAGACGATCTTTGCCGTACATAATTTTTGATAAGAAATAACCCTTAACGCAATTGAGTCCTTTATTAACTGGCGATTTAATATCGCCATGAGTAGCGACCACTTTGCCGTCCATCACACCAACGTTAACGCTACAACCGGTACCACAAAAACGGCACGGCGCTTTGTCCCATTTCAGCTTTGTTGCATCACTACTGGTAATTAAATTTGAAGCTGCTGCAGGAATGGAAACTCCGGCGACTGCAGCGGCTGCAGCAACAGCATTAGCTTTAATAAAATCTCGGCGATTAATCGTCATGGCCTCACCTGCTTTTGAGTTTGTTTTTCTGATAGAAATTGATGATAAACGGGCGCCAAATTGAGCAATCCAGTATGATATTTAAGTAAGTCAATCTTTCTTCCTATGCCCGCTTGACTAGAACCTTCAATGGTAAACACAATTTTCCCTTGTTCACTGACGGCATGAACTTCAGCTCCTTCAAGTTCTTTTATAGCGAGCTGAACATCTAGCATTTGATTAGCCATTGCATGGGCAATAAAGCTTGCAACATGGTATTCAGTTTCCAAACTCTCGCTCTTATTTCCTCCACAAGAATTCGGATTTTTATTGGAAATATTAAAACGTTTTGCTGTGTTATTGTTCATGGCGATTGTCATCGCATGGTACCTCGTTATTACTTAGTTCAATTTTCAAAGCGCTCTGAGGACAACTAGAAATACAGGCGCCACATAGAGTGCAATCAGCAAGTAATATTTGAGGCCGAGGAAGCACAGACACTCCTGCCTCAAACTGATAACAAAACTCTATCGCTTCGGTTTCACAAATGTCTCGACAACTCTGACAATAGACCAGCGATTTAGCTAAGCAACTGTCATCAATTACAAGCTCGGCTTGCCACGGCATCGTTTTTTCTGCGACAGTTAACGGCTCATTATCGATTGCGGAACAATTGGTCGGAATTGCAAATAATGGCTTGTGGCATGACTCAATGCACTTCAAACAAAAACTGCATTCCCCTTTCGAAAAATCGATTTTCGGAAAGCCTCTTTCATCGCGAACGATAATTTTGTTTTCGCAGGCCGCTAAACAATTCGAGCATTGGTCACACGACTCAACAAAGCTAGCCTCATCTTTTGACCAAGGTAATCTTAATGCGTTATCAGATACTGTATTCCCTTTAAAGAAATGACGTCGCGAATGATTAGCTAGATGCTCTCTCATGATTATTAGGCTGTTGGTGGTCCAAAAATCATTTGACTAATCCAAACTAGAAACCCGAATCCTCCAACAATAAAAATGGAAAGTATCGGAGCCAAGAAAACCGTCAAAAATATGAAGGTATTCCGTTCATACTCTTTTTGCTTGTCAGGCGTTTTTGATTCCATCGTTTTATCTCTTAATAAAATGGTTAAGATCGTTAATCGAGAACATTAAGTTAGCAGGCTTGGCTAGAGTTAGATCCATTAGGGACAATTATACTGCCCCAATCAGTACACACACCGCATCCCCTTTATTGTTAGTGCTTCCATACAGTCGTATGCTCGACTTATTCGATGTCGCACTTAGTTAATGTCACTTTAGCGCGTCGTTGATCATCCGACATTGATCCAGATCAGGCTTTTCTTCTCAATGGAATTGGGTTGCTACTGCAGATTGTGCGATATGAAGTAGTCGTTAGTAAGGGGATGTTCGAAAGGAAATTGACTACATGATTCGGCTAAACACTAAAACGATAAGGATTTCTTACTACCTAAGAACGAAATTCGGTTTCCTAGTGAATGAACAATTGATGTGAATGCCTGCAGAAATCGACAGATTTCAATCAATAGAGCCAGTCGATACCGAAAGGCTCTCGTAAACGGGCTAATCCGAGTTTAAATTGATCGAAGCAAATCATTAACCGCTTGAGCAAATTCAGCGCCTGCATCTTCTTGTAAGAAATGGCCACCTTTGAGAGTAACATGAGGCATATTCTTACAGCCTGGTATGTTCGCCTGTAGGTACTTATCACCACCTCGAGTAATCGGATCGCCATTACTAAAAGTAGTTAAGAAAGGTTTGTCCCATTTTTTCAATTCTTCCCAAGCCGCTTTATTAGCATTTGATGCAGGGTTATCGGGCGTAATAGGCACTAACGCAGGAAATGCTCTGGTACCTGCCTTGTATTTACGCGATGGGAAGGGTGCATCATAGGCTCGACGTTCGTCTTTACTCAACGACTTAAAACTGGCCGAATCAACGATTCGAGCAATAGGGAACCAAGGACTGTGCATTGCGAATGCTCGCCATTTCTTAAATGCACTGGGAACTTTCTGCTCACCAGTGGGTAGCATGCCGTTACCGATCACTACCGCTTTAAAACGCTCAGGGTGTTCTGCCACTAGCCTTAGTCCAATCAACGAGCCCCAATCTTGGCAGACCAGTGTGATGTTTTTCAGGTCTAACTGATCAAGTAAAGACAACATCCAACTGACGTGTCCTTTATAACTGTAATCGGAGATATTAATCGGTTTATCTGATTTACCAAAACCAATTAAATCAGGTGCAATCACCCGATGCCCAGCGGCAGCACAAATGGGGATCATATAACGATAAAGATACGACCAAGTCGGCTCACCATGCAACATCAAAACAGGGTCAGCATTCTTTGGACCTTCATCAACGTAGTGTATTCTCATGCCTTCTACATCAATATAATTAGGTTCGAAATGATAATTGGGTAAACGCTTGAAGTGGTGGTCGGGTGTTCTTAAACATTTAATCATATTTTATAGTCCGAGTTCTTAACTGCGTTTTTAACTACGTTTTATTTTTATATCCGACAAAAATGATTCCATCGGAAAGTTCTTGCCTGGACATTTTGTTTGTTCACCAGATGTATAACCATGCCCAGTCACATTCCCAACAGAGATGCCGTGCTTTAACATCAACTGCTTTGTCAGAGACACTAACACAGAATATTGCTTATTGGGAATTTCTGTCATTTCATAGTTCCCGATCAAGCATATTCCAAGACCTCGGAAATTTCTATCGGGATTATTCCCAGAGACATGCGCTCCCCAAATGTTATTTTCCTGACGCCAGTCCGACGCTATTTGCCCCATCGCCATTCCATTACCGTTTCCAATAATGTAGTGATAAGGAATTGCATCCACGGGATCAGCTTGTTGTCTCTCTCGGTGGACTTTTTGCAAGAAATCAATATTACCAAAGTCCCCACCACTATGATGGACAACAATGTATTCCCATCGGTTCGGCCAATATAAAGCTCCAGCGCCAATTCCACACAATGTCAAACCACTTGCGGTGATAAATTTTCTACGTTTCATTTAAATACCGAATCAATTATTTCGGGAGAATCCCACTTATAAGTGGGATTCTCCATAGAGTTTCTCAGTTGAACATTTCATTAGAAGAACGCTTGAATGTTAAGCTATATCAATTAAAGGGGGATTTTATAGGAGAGCCTAGCTTGGAGAGTGAAGCCCTAACTTGTTTCCTTCCGAATCAATAAATAGTGCGAAAAATCCACTTTCATCTGCATGGGGTGTTTTAGGTACAATGATCTCGCCTTTTTGCTCTCCGACCTTATCAAGTACAATTTGAAGATCGTCGCCACCATTAAGATAAATCGTAACACCATCAGAAGAAGGTGTATATCCTTCACCTTGAACGAGAACACCTGTAACCGCCTGTTCTTCATAAGGGAATATCCCCATCTTCATGCCTTCAAATTCCATCTCTTCAATACTGATATCTAGGATACTTTGATAAAAAGTAATCGCTCGTGACAGGTTAGTTGTTGGTATTTCAAATATTGAAACAAAACTATTCATTTCCTTTTTCCTTCGGTGTTAATTTTGGTCGTTAATCTACATCATAGATAAATTAAACCACTTAAAATTGTAAAAATGCGACAGTTTCATTCTAACTAGTCAATCTTTGTAAAATAGTGAAGATAGCTTAAAATTATCGTTTCCGATGAAGTCTTTAGGACTAACTCCCGTAAACTCTCTAAAATCTTTAATAAAATGAGCGTGATCATAGAACTCATTCCTGTGAGCAACATCGGTTAGATTAATTTTGTCACCATTTTGTAATGCCCTTAATGAGCTCAGAAATCGAATAACTCTTGCTAATTGCTTTGGGCTAATTCCAATCTGATTTTTGAATTTTCTCTCAAGCTGTCTGCGTCGAGATGAATTTTCATCTACGAGACTATTGATGGATATCTTGCCATTAGTAGTCAACAGCATATCGACGGTGCGTTTTACTATTTTATCAATAGTGACTGTTTCTTTAAGTTTATCAAGAAAAAACAACTCGATTATTTTGATTCGCTCTTGTGTATTCCCAGCCTCAATTATTTCTTTCTCTAGCTTTTCCGCTTCTTCCGGTTCGAAAAGTTGTGCAATAGGCGTTTCTTTATCGACAAGTTCTTTAATTGGTTTTGAAATAAAATGGGACAAGCCGTATGGGTGGAAACTTATCGCAAATGTATCGACCAATCCACATGGCTCAATATAAAAAGGCTTAATTATTTGCCCAAGTACCATCGCCTTAGGCTGATATATGAATTCGTCTTTCGAAACGTAACGCTTTATATCATCTCCAAGAATAAATGCCATTTCGATGTTTCCATCGGGAACGATGCGTTGTCTTTGATTGCTACCTGAGGGAGGTACCTTTAGCGTCCAATAACAATCAATTAAAGAACTTAGATCTGAGTGTGGTGAATATTTTTGAAAGTCCATTATAACTACTTTATCGATTACAGGTTCAT
>JAHRVB010000048.1 GCA_019090895.1 Kangiellaceae bacterium | reverse complement strand
TTCCCTGACGCCTATCAATTGTTGTTCTTTACTTGTTCACGGGCCTAAATACCGCTCTTTCTGAATATAGAAGTTCAGGTTGTTGGTGGAACGCAACGGCCAAAAATTTTGCCTCTCTTACGGTTGGTAATATTGTCTTACTTGCAAGTTACTCCATGCGTACTGTTTAATTCTTAGTTCTCTTCTTATTCATACTCGATTGAATTGCCGAAAGAGTCTTCTTGGATATATTTTTATTCTTATACTCATCGACTAATATTGTTTCTACTTGATTGACTAGGTTATCAACGGTTGCAGCTTCGTCGAAATGTTGTTCAAATAAATTGATTCGTTTTTCTGTGTAACAACCAAACCGCATTAATCTTTCAAAGTAGCTATTCTCCCCTTCCCTATTGCTTATCAAATCGAGCAAGCCACAAATTAATGATACAGGGCTAAGCAAAATATCTCTTAAGGCATCCAAAGCTAGCTTCAGTTGAAAAATAACCAATCGTCTGAACGGGTGAGATGCCCTTCTACTCGCGTTACTTCGAGGTTTGGACGTGGAAAACAATCGATTCTTGTGACTATCATTTCTCTCATTAGTTTTTTCTTTACTTCGAAGAGCCATCTTGATTTTAACCTTTGATTATTTGGTCTGAGCACCTAGTCAGAATTAAATTGTCCGTACTGTACTTACCCAGAAAACAATGAGTAAATATTCCGGTACAAATATTCTAACAACTCGAGCTCGTAATATCTAATGGGCAAAGATCTTAATTGGAAATAATATGAGCAGACCCCACACTAAACTAAAATCGTTTAGTGTGTTTATTGTGTTAAGTGATTTAGGTAGGAAATTAATTAATTGATAAAAAGCTCAATGACACCAACGCACAACGAACTAATAAGACGGAATCAATTTTTGCTCGACCATCTTAAGAATTTTATTGGAAGATTTCATTTGTTGGGCTTGTAAAATTAGCTCTTTTGACAGCTGAGGTGCGAGGGACTCAATAAATGAGAAAATAAACTCTCTAAAATAGAGATTTCTATCAAATACAACGTTCACTAGCGACTTGGGAATTAAATGTTCGATGGGAAGTTTTATTAGATCATTATCAAGATCTTCTTCATATGACATATTAGCAATGATACCAACGCCTAACCCCATGCGTACATATGATTTAATAACTTCACAATCCGTCGCAGAAAAAACAATTTCAGGTGTAAAACCATTTTCTTTGAAAACGCTCTCAATCTTGTTGAATCGTCCACCTGAACTGGTGTGAGTTAAAAGCGGAAACTGCGCGAGGATATCAAAGTTTGTTTCTTCAACTCGTGTTAACGGATGATTTTTAGGTACTACAATACAACGACTCCAATAGAAGCATGGTAGTTGAATCTTATCGTCGAAATTCTCTTCGCCGTGGTGAACCAATGCAAAATCTAATTTACCATCATCTAGCTCTTTATTAGTATCTAACAATCCGCCTTGGTAGATATGCATGGCGACTTTCTTATATTTTTGCCTATACTCTTCGACTATTTGGGGTAAGAAGTAACGAGAGAAAGTGTGCGTTGACGACAAGTTTAAACGCCCTTCTTTTTGATTCACGTGACTCGCAGCAATATCTTGTATTGTCCTAACCTGCTTAAGGATGTTTTCGGCAATTGGTAAGATTTCTCGACCGGCTGGCGTAATATTTGTAAGGTGCTTGCCACTACGGACAAATATCTCAACTCCTAATTCGTCTTCTAGTAATCTAATTTGCTTACTGATGCCAGGTTGGGAGGTAAACAATGATTCAGCGGTTGCAGAAACGTTAAGGTTATTTCTGGCAACTTCGAATATATATTTAATTTGTTGAAGCTTCATTAATATTCCGATTACAAAAACAGCAAGGTATCAAGATCATGATAACTATGGGTATTTTGTAAATTTACTGATTTGTTTGAACAGGATTTCTTGTTTAATAAAACAAACGATTATAAAAAATCCCGTTTCCAATACCATTAAGCATAGTCCGTATTTCCTATTTAACAAGAAAACAGTAAACGGTCAGTGGTATTTTACGAGTCAGAAAAGCAATAATAAAGGTGACAATACTAAATGAAGGCGAAACAATACGAAGGTTCTTAGGGTTTGTTCGCTATTCCATTGGGCACATGACCTGTAGCGACGTGCTGAACCGCAGAATCACAATTAAACGCTTGATCATCGAAAAAGACATCAGCCTCAAATGACTTAAGGAATTCAGCTTTCTCCATTCCGCCTAAAAATAACGCCTCATCGATACGGATGTTCCAGTCACGTAGAGTTTTTATGACTCTTTCGTGTGCAGGTGCTGAACGAGCAGTGACCAAAGCAGTACGGATTGGACATTCCATGCCTTTATATTCACTTTGAAGGCGATGCAAAGCAGCTAGAAAATTCTTAAATGGGCCACCAGCAAGTGGCTTATTTGCGGATTCGACTTCATTTTTGGTAAATGCATCTAAACCTTTGGTTTTGTATATTTGTTCAGACTCATCTGAAAATATTACGGCATCACCATCAAAGGCAAAGCGAACTTCATCGCCTCCAGATGTATAATCACCAGATTTTGGCAAGATTGTCGCTGCGGCGAAACCATCATTTATAGCTGCTGTCACATCCTCCGGATCAGTTGAAAGAAATAGATGGGTCGAAAATGCCGAAACGTAGGTATAAGGACTGCGGCCACTGGTGAACGCCGCTCTAGAAATATCCAATTTGTAGTGTTTGATTGAATTAAATACCCTTAAACCAGTATCTGCACTATTCCTAGATAACAACACGACTTC
The DNA here is from genome assembly GCA_019090895.1 of Kangiellaceae bacterium. Classification (GTDB taxonomy): domain Bacteria; phylum Pseudomonadota; class Gammaproteobacteria; order Enterobacterales; family Kangiellaceae. The sequence continues at coordinate 23,721 of JAHRVB010000048.1, read as the reverse complement.
AACCAACGGAGATTCTGGTTTTTTGTGGTTTAGTGAAAGAAGTTTTTTCACAAGCGTAAATGCCGGGCCTGGTTCTAAAATAGACTCTTCTTTCTCTATTTGATAGTGGGAATACGCCTCCACACCTTGTTTTTCAAAGATCTGGTGACTTTCATCTAGATCAAACAATGCACGCGAAGATATTGCAACTACCAGCTTTTCACCCAAATGTTTAGACATTAGATCCCCACTCTACTAAAAATTACTACTATTAAATCTGAATTAGTCTCTATACTTTTTTAACACACACAAATTTTGGCTGTTAGTGTAAATTGTCTACAAGGCATTGTACGCTATCTAGTCAACATATCATTGTATTTAATTACGATGCAAAAAACGACTATTCGATAACTTATGATATTTAATCTGGCAAAAAAGACAACATTAATCGTCGAAGATTTCGCAGAGTTTGCACGATCAGTTAGGGCAATGCTTCATCAAATGGGAGCGACTCAAGTAGACATAGTGAATAATGCAGAAGACGCCATTGTGTACTGCAAGAACAAAAAGTACGATATCATATTATCTGATTATAACCTTGGTCCAAAGAAAGATGGTCAGCAATTACTCGAAGAGCTACACAAATATAAGTTAATTAAGAGTAACTGTGTATTTTTAATGTTGACCGCTGAAAACACTGCAGCCATGGTCATGGGAGCGGTTGAATTTATCCCCGATAGCTATATTGCAAAACCCTTTAACGGTAACCTCTTAAAGGCTCGTCTGCAAAAATCAATTGAACGAAGAGACGTTTTAAGCAAAATAAATCGAGCAATGCGTAATAAACAATGGGAAACAGTGTTAGAGGAAGTCAAATCGGTCCAAGAAAATCACCCCAAATATAAAATGGCTTGTTTTCGCTCAAAAGTCAAAGCCCTTAAAAACCTGCGGAGACTTGATGAAGCCCTAGAGATAGCGACAGAGCTGGTATCGATACGCTCAATACCGTGGGCACTAGAGGCAATTGGGGAAATTTATTTCCTTAAGAAAGACTATGAACGCGCTATCGATATATTCAAAAACCAAATTAAAGAATTCCCAATGGCGATTGACGCTTACGATTGGCTCGCCAGAATTCAGCATCTAACCGGGCAACCTATAGAAGCCCAGGAAACTATCACTAATGCGATAAATCGTTCACCGAAAGCACTTCATAGACAAAAACGACTGGGTGAGCTTGCAGAAGAAAACAATGACATTTTAGTGATGACAAAGGCTTACCGTAACGCGATAAAATACGGACAAAACTCTGCATTCGCCTCACCAGATGAGTATATTAAATTAACCGCGGCCATTTCAAAACAAGCACAGTCAGACCCAAAAACAATTACAGATAAGTTAATCACAGAAGTAGAACAAACATTCAAGCAACTAGACAAGAAGTTTTCGACATCAATTGGTCATAATTTTAGAAATCAGGTAGCTAAAGCGAGTTACCTTTCTTCTTTCGGTAAACAAGAAGAGTCGAATAGAAGCATAGAACGAGCGAAAGTGCTGTACAGAGAAGTAGATGAAGAAATACCTGCCCGTGTCAGTCTCGAAGTCTCTCAAACACTAATAGAACTAGAGGATACAGAGTTTGCAGATTCTATCATTGCTGACGCCTTACAACAAAACGCTGATGACCCAGAATTCGTAAAAAAAGCATCTAAGATTTGTAGCAATCAAGAACTTTTAAAACACTGTCAGCAAGCGAGTAAAATTAATCAACTAGCTGTTGCTCATTTCAATAAAAATAGGTTTGCAGATGCTATTTCAGAATTTGAGAAGGCCTACTCGATGACACCAAAGAATATCAATATAACTCTCAACTATGTACAAACTCTTATGAAACAAGCCCAAAAAGAAAGTAACTCAAGTAAACTTGTAAATAAAGCTGAGAGATTATTAGGTGGAATAACACAACTTGGTATTAATGATGCTCGCGCAACTCGCTATAACGAGCTGAAGCGGTTAAACCAGCTGATGCTACAGAAACTTTAATAAAAACTTACCGTTACATTAATTCACATGAGCCCCAAGAATATGAATAGACAAAATGATGATATCTTCAATATGATTCTTGCTTCTACCGTTCATGACATGAAAAATTCCCTCAGTATGTTAGGGGAATCTCTCAATATCATTCTCAGCTCAGTCGAGTTCAAGAAACTCAGTCCACAAGCAACAACACATACAGGTGTTGTTCAATATGAGTCTGCACGAGTAAACAACTCATTAATGCAACTTCTTGCCTTGTATAAATTAGAAAATGAACAGTTACCTTTCAATCCAAACTACATGAATTTGGGTGATTTTTTAGAAGAACAAAGACTACGCCAACTACCGTTACTAGAAGCCAAACGAATTCAATGCGAAATCGACGTTGACGACGAACTTGAAGGAGTTTTCGACGAGTGTTTACTCTCTACTGTTCTTGAAAATATTATAGGAAATGCGATACGTTACTCGCGTTCGAAAATATTGATTGAATGTATCCAAAGTGACACAACCGTTATCACAGTTAACGATGATGGACCAGGCTATCCTGAGATTATGATCGAAATGGCTGGAAGCTATATGCAGGGAATCAATCATAGTACAGGCAGCACTGGCTTGGGTCTATTCTTTGCACAAAAAATTGCCGACATTCATTCCCACAAGGGTAAACAAGGCTCTATAAAACTTTCGAATGGTGGAAAGTTAGGTGGTGGCGTTTTTGAAATTTGTATCCCGTAAATTTGATTCAATTGGACATAGAACTAGTCGCTTTCATTTGCTCTAGTAAGAAAAATAAATGATTAAATACTCAGAAAAAAAAGCGCTAATTATTGAAGATTTTGCTGAATTTGCTCGGGCAGTAGGAACTATGCTTAGAAACATGGGTTTAATTCATGTCGACACCGTTACGTCAGGTGAAGCCGCTATACAAGCTTGTAGAGAGAAAAAATATGACCTTATATTATCCGACTATAATCTAGGGACTCAGAAAGATGGGCAACAGGTTCTCGAGGAACTCATTGAATTTGACCTATTAATACCCGAGTGCACCTTCATCATGATAACCGCTGAGAAAACGGCTGCAATGGTCATGGCGGCACTCGAGTTCCAACCGGATAGTTATTTAACCAAACCCTTTAACAGCCAATTGTTGAAATCAAGGGTTGACAAATCTATCGCAAAAAAACAAGCCATGTCTCCAGCTCAAAGGTTAATGAAGAAGTCAAAGTGGAATGAAGCATACGTCCAGTGTGAGGCTGTTAAACAGTCCCATCCAAAATATAGCTCCGCCTGTTTACGACTTCAGTTTGAGTGTTTAAAGAACGCAAAGCTCTATGACAAGGCATTGCAATTATTAGCCGACGTAATTTACGAGAGAGCGACTCCTTGGGCTCTAAAAGGTATGGGAAGCGTTTATGTTAAACAGCAGGATTACGATCGAGCACTCGACATATTTGAGCAAATGATTTCAGAATTTCCTATGGCTCTCGATGGGTATGATTGGCTTGCCAAGGTACAACACCAATTAGGAAGACCCGTTGATGCACAAAGAACACTGGAAAAGGCGGTAGAGAAGTCTCCAAAACTGTTAAAAAGACAAAAATACCTAGGTCAATTAGCGGAACAAAATAACGATTTAGACACCACCATTGCTGCTTATCGACAAGCCGTAAAATTCGGAATTCACTCTGCTTTTTCGACTCCGGATGAATACGTTAAGTTAACTAAATCTCTCGGCCGAAAATTGCAGGGAAATACTAATGAAGACAGGAAAAAATTAATCACTGAAGCGGAAGGTGTATTCCTACAAATAGAGAGTAAATTTAAAGAAGACTCATGTACACAGTTTCGAGGTGCAGTGGCACACGCAGATTTTTGCTCTATTGTGCTAGATAACAAAGCCTCAGACAGGCATTTGAAGAATGCCAACAAAATATTCGACAAAATCGAAGAACATTTAACAGCGGAAAACAGCCTTGAAATAGCCGAGAGTTTAAAAACTCTAGGATTATCCCAATTATCTGAATGTGTTTTGGAAGATGCTGTGGAGCAATACTTTGATGACGCCAATTTCATTAAGAAGGCATCAAAACTTACAACGAATAAAGACCTCATTAAAAATGCCAGCAAAGCAAACAAGTACAATAATGAAGCAGTAAGGTTATTTAAACAAAATAAATACAACGAAGCTATTCGCTATTTCGATAAAGCAGCTGAGATAGCGCCAAACAATGTCAACATTCGATTGAACCAAGCACAATCCATGCTGAAACAATATCAATCAGTCGAAAAAAAAACAGAATTACTAACAAAATCGGAATCGATGCTTCGGGCTATAACTCGCTTGTCGATAACCGACCCTCGCTATGCAAGATTCTCTGAACTGAATCGTCTAACACAGCTGATGTTACAAAAACTTCATTAAGTTCAAAGGCACAAATATCTAAATGAAGAATTACATTTGGACTATACTTTTGGGTATCCCTTATTTATTAATTACCCTTTAAACAAACTATGGATTCATTTTCTACAATAATAATAATATCGGTGGTCATAGTAATCTGCGTGGCTGGTATTTCAATAGTACAAAAACGAGAGCAGCAACGGGCTCGTATTAGACAAGAAGTCGCTAAATATAAATACCGAGCTAATGAAACAGCTAATATATTGTCAAATTTTTCGGCTGTACCAATTGGTACTGAATCTAGGTCTTTGATGCTCAAATATATCCTTCTCAATCTTAATCAGGCGAGTAAACTTGCACCCACCGATGCAATGTTAAGGAAAAACTTGTTAACGATTGAAGAACAATCAAACAACCCGGCTTCTAGTGTTGATTCCCAAAAGCTAAAAATTCCCAGAGACCAACAACAACTTAATCATCTTATTCAACAACTTTCTAAATTGGGAAAGTACTTAATAAAATTTAAGTCCATTAAAGCTATGGATTCAACAATGATCTCGGCTTCAGTTGGTAAAATATCAGCTCTAATTTCAGAGGCGAAAATTTGTGCTTATATTCAACAAGGTCGAAGCGCCCTCGCCTCCCATGACTATGTAAGAGCTCAAAGATTTTTCCAAACCGCTCAGCAGATGTTAAATAAGATAGCCAACAAGAATAGCCGACTAATTTCATTAGAGGCAGAACTCAAAGAGCTTACAAGCTTGAAACCAAGTGAAGCCGCAAGCAAAAAACTCAGTATCGATGCAGAAGTCGATAATAAAGAATATCATGAGAATGGAGAAAAAGACTCGAAGGATGATATTTTTGGTCCAAAGAAGAAATGGTAGTTCTGTAGAACCATCTAGAAGCGGGCAATTACTCATTAAGCTGATTGAACAGCTAAATTCACTCTCTAATTACTTAGTACCCGAATTCAGTGCGTCAGTGATATCAGTAAAGAAACTTTCATTCGACTCCGATATTTCAGATAGGCTTTTATGGGCAGATACTACCGATTGTAATATTTGATCTTCATTTTGACTCACCGATGCTAACTCCACAAAATCGATTTCTTCGCCTTTAGCTGGCTTAGCTATTATGCTAAAAACTTGATCGAAGCAAACTCTTTTTAATATGTGGCCGAGCTCTCCATTCTGCAAAAAAATAACTGGTTTTTGTTGAGAAATACTCTTGAACTCGATCGAAATACGAGCTAATAAACCTAGTGCGGTGCTATCTAGCATTTCCGCTTGCTCTAAATCAATTGCTACCTCTGTAAAATCTGGATTGGAAAAAACTGAATCTATATGCGCCTCTAAACCCGCGCATTGAGAATAGCGGATCACACCAACAAATCGAATGTACTCTACAGAGTCAACTCTTGCTGATAGGATGCTCCCTTCCATTATTCTTCTTCCTTTTCGACTATAAACACCGTTATATCGTCCGGAGGATTGTTATCTTGATATTGTTTGACAGGCTTCATTAGAACAGGAATGTTAATTGGATTCTTTTCTACGAATTCCAACAAGTAATCTTCACTCGCGGGTTTACCTCCAACTGGAATTAATTCTAACCAACCATCGGATACCATTAGAAGTTTAAACCCATTCTTCACATCTATAGTTTTAGAGGCGAAAGTAGCCCATGAAAATAACCCTAAAGGAAATCCATCGTCTTTGAGCGCTGTTACTTGTTGCTCTTCTATTAAAATAGGTGCCGGATATTGACCGGCGACACTATATTTTAAAGTTTGAGTTTTGGTATCTATCACAGCATAGAATAGTGTGATGTGTTTGCCCAAATTCGCGCCTATAAATTCAGAATTCAAATAAGCCATTAATTCTTCAGGATTAATGATTAATTCACTTTCACCACTTCGAAATTGTCGTAACGGTTGATTTATTAGGCTTTTTAGCATCATAGTAACAAATGCCGCTGCAGAGCCATGCCCTGATACGTCGGCAAAGTAAAATCCTACATAACGGGAGGATATCTCAAAATAATCGATAAAATCACCGCTTAAATTAAGCGAAGGGATAATTATATGCTGAAAATGATAGCCATGAATGGTTCCGTCAGCGGGGGGCAATAGCTGTAACTGTGCTTGTCGGCCGGCTTCTTGATCTTTCTGTAACAAATCCAAGTTTTTCTCTAATTCTCGATTCGCAAATTCTAATTCGTCTTTGTAAGTTTGATTTTCAGCTTCAAGATGAGTTCGATGCAAAGCGTTATCTACTGCATTTTCTAACACAGCCATATCAGTAATCGGTTTAACTAAGTAATCTAACGCACCTAACCGAAGGGCTTCAACCACATCATTAATCTGCCCAGCACCAGAAACAATAATAATTGGAATTTCAGGAGCAATTTCCCCCATTTTTGATAGTACGGCCATTCCGTCCATTTCAGGCATTCTCAAGTCGCATAAAACAAGGTCGGGACGAAATTCTTCGAACATCGCTACGCCCTGCTTTCCGTCGACGGCTTGTATGACATTAAAACCACTATCCTCAAGATAGATGGCCATACTTTCTCGGACCAATGCCTCGTCATCTATCACTAAGATAGTATTAAGTTTTAACGAGTTATCCAATGTTGTGAATGCGTTATCCATGCGTAATTCTACTTCTTTATTTTGGAATTTTTATTATCTACCTAGGATACTACTGATTAAAATCTAGGCAACTGTTTTATTGGTATTTTCATTGACCGGCAATCATTTATTTCCTAGTATAATAGATGAAATCGGATTTTGACCTATTAATAACTAAATTTTGTAATATTAGGGGAACCTCATGCCATCAAAAGGTAATGATTATGATGAAAAAAGAAATTTTATCCGGATGTTTGTTAACGCAGAAGTGCAAATCACCGATCCTACAACAGCTCAAGTTTTTAGCGGTGAAGGAAAAAACTTAAGCGGTGATGGAGCAATGTTTACTACGGATGCAAAATTTGAGATAAATCAAAGACTTAGCTTAGATATCAGCTCAGACAGAGGTAACCTAGCTTCGTTACATGCCGAATTTGAGGTGAAACGAGTTGATCAAACAGAAGATGGCAAGTTCGAGATTGCCGGTACAATGTTAGATGTCAGGTAGAACATAGCGATTTATTGTTCTTAGCCTTTGTTACTGTTTTTACTTTCAAAGCTAAACATTAATATCACTAAAAAGCCCCTATAGTCGGGGCTTTTACGTTTAATCTCAAATACAGGAAGAATCTAGAATTCGCAATCCTCTTCGTCTTCTTCTTCGCATTCCAAGTCATCATCAAACGGAATGTCTCCATCATATATTTTGTATTTACGATTTTGGAGAAAGACATCTCGAATAAAAGAATATTCGTCAGTCGCAGATTGAAGTTGTTCTTCCAAAGCAAGTAAATCGGCACGAGAATCGAGTAAATCGAGTAATTTGAGCTGATTTCTAGTTGGTATATGGTCGATGTGACTCATAGGGTCCATTTCAGAGTCTACAGGCGTTGCAAAGGTGTCACGTAGAGTCGAGGGCCCTAGAATTGGTAACATCAAATATGGCCCATCTCCGATTCCCCATGTGGCTAACGTTTGACCAAAGTCTTCGTCATGTTTCTCTAGTCCCATACTCGATGCAGGATCCCAAAGACCGGCAATTCCTAACGTGGAATTTACAACGAAGCGAGCAAGATCAGACATCGAGTCTCCCGGCTTTCCCTGTAACAGGTTATTCAGGAAATTAGGCACATCACCAAGATTGTCAAATACATTACTGACGCCTGTTTCAATGAAGTCAGGAGTTACAGCCTTATAGCCTTTTGCAACAGGTTTTGCGACAGCTAAATCCACTGCTTTATTGAACGAATATACTTTTCTATTCCAACCTTCCCAAGGATCACTCGGGTTAGTTCCTGTGCTCGCGCAACCTGTTAGAATCAGTCCAAGTACAATTATCGCGCCTCTAAAATAAAACAAGTCCTTGCTCCTTTAAAATTGTTAAGTGTGTGCAAAAAAAAATCAGGCCTACCTACGTAGAGCCTGATTCTATAGTCAAAGACAATTTTTAACTAGTGAAATAAGCGATTATTTACCGCCACATTTACCTTCACCACATTTGCCTTCTTTCTTAGCCTTCTTGTCTTTCTTGTCGCCACATTTACCTTCACCGCATTTGCCGTCTTTCTTAGCTTTCTTGCCTTTCTTGTCGCCACATTTGCCTTCACCACATTTGCCGTCTTTCTTGGCTTTCTTGTCGCCACATTTACCTTCGCCGCATTTGCCTTCTTTCTTCGTTTTCTTGCCTTTCTTATCGCCACATTTACCTTCACCACATTTGCCGTCTTCGCCAACGAAAGTTTGAACTTTATCAACTTGAGCGAAAGGATTTGCATCCGCAGAAGCTGTATTGATAAACATCATTGCGAATATGAATGAACCGATTAAAGCCGCTAATTTCGTAAATTTTTTCATGAGTGATTTTCTCCGTTATTTTTAAATTAAATGTAAAACCCAAATTTTGATTAGGCTGCTTTAATGACTACTTCTTAAGATTATTGTTACAGTCAAAAAGCCTATTACCATCCCACTGAAATACCGATGAAGTACAACCTATCTGATTGAATACATTAAAAGAAACTGATTCAACCTCTATTCATCGAAAGCTGACTTGTTACAGTTGTACAGCCAGCGAGTTAACGATGCCCTAGAGGTGTTAATTTTGCAACATCTAATTGTGTCTAAGTTCACAAATTGATAAAAATCAGTGTCTTACAATATATCGAATTGTTACGAAATTTTAATTCGTTTGATGCTTGGTCATTTGAGACTCTGCAAATTCAATTTGCTTAACAATACGTGTTGTATCTTGATTATCTCTTTTCAACAAAGATTCAAGCTTTTTCCAGCTAGAAATTGCCTCAGGAAAACGTTGCCTCCTCATTTGAATAAACCCTAAAGTCAATAATGCACTTTGGTGGTCAGGTTGTATTCGTATGGCTTGCGATAGTAAACGTATCGATTTACCGATATCTTCTTCATTAGAACGAGCTGTCAAGATTTGGGCATTGGCTACTAACCAGTCGGGGTTCGCTTCTATACGTAACGCTCGTTCCATGGATGCATCAGCTAAATCAATCATACGTAACTGAAAATAGCTTTCCGCTAATAGAAACCATAGTTGACCATTACTTGGATCTAAATCGATTGATGTTCTTAGTGCCAAGATTAAATCTTGGATTTCATTGTCACTCTTCTCTAAATTCAATCCTCGTTGAATTTGGCTGAATTTAGTTTGCGCTTTAAGCCAATCGTGTTGCTTCTCTAAACTTCCTAGTTGCCAATAGCCAAGAGGAGCAATAATTAGAGTGCAAAACATAAGTATCAGAGGCACATTACTCGCTTTGTTTAATGCAGCTCCGTGACTACCTTTTTGTGGTACGGCAGAGCTCCAGAGGTATGTAATAGCCGCAATGAGACTGATTCCAATGGGTAACCAAATACTAGTCATTATTATTTACTCTATTTCTTATATACCAACGTATAAAAATGATTAAAATTAAACACAGAAAAACTATCGGACCAAACCACAGAATGGCATTATCTCTATTCATTTCTGGGTCAAACAAAATGAAATCTCCATAACGCTGCTTCATGAAGCTCTTTATTTGCTCATCGGTTTCACCGCTTATTAATTTTTCATAAACAATGCTTTTTAAATCCATAGAAAGCGCTGAGTTTGAATCGGCCAAATTCTGGTTTTGGCATTTAGGGCATCGAAGTTCAAAAATCAGCTGTTGAAAACGTGCCTCCATCTCCGGATCTTCAAACTGATAACTATCTATTGTACTTTTCGCAACTTGAGTAAATAACAACATACAAGAAGTAAGTAGCAAAGAGATAATCTTGACTCTCTTATCTGACATAGTTTATAGACCCTTTTTTATTTGCTCAATCATTGGTATAAAAATAGATTCAAAGACTTCAGGCGTAACAACACCAACGTGCCGATAAAGTACTTTCCCATTGGTATCGATTACAAATGTTTCTGGTGCACCGTACACACCGAATTCAATTCCAAGTCGACCATTTTGGTCAAATATATTCCACGCAAAAGAATCCCCTTGCTCCTTCAAGAACTTCAAGGCCTTTGATTTACTATCTCTATAGTTGAGTCCGACTAAAACCACGTCCTTGTTTTTTGCATACTCTTCCCAATAAGGGTGTTCTGCGTAACAAGCTGGACACCAACTTGCCCAAACATTAAGCAAGGTTATTTGTCCCTCGAAGTCAGTGTTACTTCGAATTACAGAATTGTCCAATAGATCCTCAACTTGAAACTTCGGTACTGTTCTATCGATAAGCTGAGAAGGCAGAATAGTTTTGTCTTGACCTATTAACAAATAGAACCCGGCGACTACGACAAGAAATAAACTAACAATAAAAAAGTTCTTGAAAGAAGTTGATTTCGTTCCTACGTTATCTTCCATAATAGCTAATCACCTTCAACAGGGTGACTAAAAATAGGCTTAGACTCATCTTCACTAATCTTCGCGAAATTTTCGGCCTTTAACTTACGGTATCGTTTATCCATCATTGCAAGAAAACCACCTAACGCCATTAAGATTGCGCCGCCCCATATCCACCGGATAAAGGATTTAACATAAATTCTGACAGACCAAACATTACCGGAATTATCCAGTGCTTCACCTAACGCTATATAAAGATCCCGATGAAATCCAGCATCAATGTCTGCTTCTGTCATGATTTGACGCTTCGCCAAGTAGAATCGTTTTTCCGGAGCCAACGATAACAGGAATTCTCCATTTCTTGAAACATCGAATATGACTCGAGTCGCTTGGTAATTATCCTTAGTCAAATCTTGAACTTCCTTCATGGAAAAGTTGTATCCTGCAATTTCTTTGGATTCTCCTATAGCCATCCTAAGGTCTTTTTCTTCACTATGAAAAGATGTTAAAACTACCCCTGCTAAAGTAACCACCACACCAATATGAGCAACTGTCATACCTAGTTGAGTACCCGATAAACTTGAAAGTTTTTTGGATAAAGTTTTCTTATGACGGCTCATCAAATTAAGATTGTAGAAACTACTTATAGAGACCCAAAGAGATAAACTAAGTCCAACCATCACCCAGAGGTAAAACTCTCCGGCGATCAAAGAACTTAACAGCCCCAAAACAACTGAAATAAGCGCTATCTTGATTAAAGGTTTTTTTAAGGTCGATGCATCGTGCTTTTTCCAATTGAGTAACGGACCAACTCCCAACAAGATAAAAAGCAATATCATTGGAATTGGGAAAATGCTGTTAAAATAAGGCGCTCCAACTGACATTTTTTTACCGATAACTTCCGCTAATAATGGATACAAAGTTCCGAACAAAACAAAGAATGTAGCACTGACCAGCAAGATATTATTTAATAACAAAAACATGTCCTTTGACAATTCGGAAAAGTCAGCTTTCGTTTTAACTTTACTTGAGCGAAATAAGAACAACAACAATGCAGTTCCAACAACCAAGGCCAAGAATATCAATATAAAACGACCGCGAGCAGGATCGCTTGCAAAAGCGTGAACCGAAGTTAGGACTCCCGAACGAATTAAGAACGTGCCTAATAGACTAAGCGAAAATGTAGACAGTGAAAGCGCTAATGTCCATCCTTTGAACGAATTCCTCTTATCGGTCACGGCCAGGGAATGCATCAATGCGGTACCACTTAACCATGGGATAAAAGATGCGTTTTCAGAGGGGTCCCAAAACCACCATCCACCCCAGCCAAGTTCATAATAAGCCCACCAACTGCCTAACATTACGCCAAGTGTTAAAAATGACCATGCGGCGATGGTCCAAGGTCGAGTAGCTCTTGCCCAGTTCGATGTCCATTCGCCTTCTATTAAGGCTGTAATAGCGAATGCAAAAGATACTGCAAATCCAACATATCCCATGTATAACAATGGAGGGTGAATAATCAATCCAAAGTCTTGCAAAAGTGGATTCAAATCACCGCCATCAACAGGAAAGAAAGGTAAGGTACGATCAAATGGATTGGACGTGAATAATAAAAATGATACAAATCCGCATCCTATCATTCCTAAAACTGACAAAACTCTTACATGACTCTTGGCGGGTAAATTCTTCCCAAACAATGCGACGGCAATTGCCCAACCAGAAAAGATCAAAGTCCATAACAGAAACGAGCCTTCGTGAGCACCCCACACCGCTGAGAATTTATAACGGTCGGGCAACATGGAATTCGAATTTTGTGCGACATAAGCGATGGTAAAATCATCGATATAAAAAGCGTAAACCAAGCAAATAAAGCTTCCGAACAAAGCGGTAAAAAGAAGAACTGTTAAAGGCTTTGCAGAAAGTATCAATTGCCGATTATTGGCAAAAGCTCCCCACATAGGAAAAACACTCAAGCATATCGAAATACAGAGAGCAAACACTAATAAATAATTACCAAATTCAGCGTGCATTTAAATTAACTTCCTTTGCTGTCTTGTGCGGTCTTCTTAACAGGATGTCCAGCTCGTTCTAATGCATCTAAGACTTCCGGCGCTTTGTATTCTTCGTCGTGTTTTGCCAATATATTGCTTGCCACAAACAAGCCTTTATCATTCATTTTCCCCATCGCAACAACACCTTGACCCTCTCTAAAAAGATCTGGCATTATTTTATCGTAGGTTACCTTAATATCGGCGACACCATCAGTAACAATGAAATCGGTTCTGAGAGAGGTTTCACTCCGTTTAACACTTCCATCTTTAACCAATCCACCAATACGAAATATCCGATCCAGTGGTGCGATTCCTGCCTGCACTTCAGTCGGTGTGATAAACAAATTCATCTTTTGATTGCTTGCATAAAGAACTAAACCAACAACAATAGAAACCGCAAAAACACTCGCGATTATTGCTGTTAATCTCTTTTTCCTATGGAGTTTCATAGCCATAATATTAAACCTTGTCCAACTATCTGTTTGTAGCGCAACTATAAGTAATTAACGCAAATTTTGCATGCCTATACCGCGACGGCCATGCAACCAATCTATTATTGCACCGTAACGTCGTTTTTAAGACTTGCTTGTTGTTCAATCTGCAAGTAAAACTTTTTTAACTCTAATATATTTTTCGCTGCTTGCCTTTTCGACAACATAAAGTATGCAATCAAAGCAACAAATGCAACGCCATAGGATATCCATACATAAAATCCATGACCGCCCATTGCAATAAAATCTTCAAAACTCTCAAAGTACATAAGTTCCCCTATCAAATTTCGTATCTATAACTCAATACGACCTGTAATTATTTAGATGCAATCACTAGTTTTCTTACCCAGCCCGTCAGTTTCTCGCGAACTAAAATCTCACCCTGAATTCGCTGCATCAACACCGTGAGGAAGTAAAACTGATACGCCGCAATCATTGTCAATAGCGCGGCAAGCATGTCCGCGTCCATCGAAGGCTTCTCTAACTTACTTATCGTTGCGCCTTGGTGGAGAGTGTTCCACCATTCTACCGAAAAATGAATAATAGGTATGTTAACTAACCCCACCATCGCTAACACTGCAGATGCTCGGTCGCCACTTTTGCGGTCATCGAATGCACTGTGCAAAGCCATGAACCCCAAATAAAGAAACAATAAGATTAAGTATGAAGTTAACCGAGCGTCCCACTCCCAGTAGGTTCCCCATGTAGGTTTACCCCACACCGCTCCGCTGATTAAGGTGAGCAACGTTAGAATTGCACCGATTGGAGCACAGCTCACCGAGACAATATGGGCCATTTTAATTCGCCAAATGAAGCCAATTGCACCAGTAATAGCCATTAAAACGTATGCGAACATGGATAAGAAGGCTCCTGGAACATGTATATACAAGATACGCACTGTATTACCTTGTTGGTAGTCCAATGATGAATACAACAAACCTAAAAAAAGCCCAGCAATAAATAATACTAAAGTAATAGCACGAAACCACGGCAAGAGCTTTTCAATAAACTGAAAAACCCATTTGGGCGAAGCGAGCTGAAAAAACCATGTCCACATATATTTATATCCTAAAAGCACCTAATTTTAATCGATTTCGATATTTTTACTAGCTCATCAATCATATCTCACCTATCGATAAATTTAACCATCAATCAATGGAAATTTTCATTGCGGCGGAGCCTGCGAATGGAGCAAGCATAATACTCAGTATTAGCATGGCTCCTAAAATGGCTAGTTGTCCACTAGTAGTGTCCCCCAAGGATGCCGCCTGCACACTTAATGCGCCAAATATTAACACCGGAATAAACAGCGGCAAAACAAGTAAGGTCAGTAATACGCCGCCATTTCTTAAACCTAAAGTTAAACACATTCCTATAGAGCCAATTAGACACAAGCTAGGAGTGCCTATTAATAGGCTTAGAAAAGCTATCCAATTCGCCTCTCCATCTAGATGAAAAAGTACCCCGATTAACGGGGCAACAATCACTAAAGGTAAACCTGTAACCAACCAGTTCGCTAGACTCTTACTTAAAACAATCGTCGGCCCAGACACTCCAGAAAGAAGCAACTGTTCGAGCCCACCTTCCTCGTAGTCTGATTGATAGAAACCGTTCAGCGATAACAATATACTTAAGAGTGCGGCAACCCATATTACCCCAGGCGCGATATAAGCAAGTTGTACTGGGTCTGGAGTAACGGCTAAGGGAAACAAGCTGGTCACAATGAAAAAAAATGCTATCGGATAAATAAATTCGTTCTGACTTTTCAGAACGACACTGATCTCTCGTATGACTAAAGCACTAAAGGAACCTCTCATTCGTTGTCCTTTAGTTGCTCATAGTGACTAGCTAAACACGCAATTTGAAGGGTTAACTCTGTTAGATTGTTAATCCCTTCCAATTTTTGATGTGACGTTAACAGAATCATTCCGCCTGTATCCAAGTGACTGTTACAGACCCGCTCTAACCACTTCTGTCCCTCTGTATCTAATGCGACCATTGGCTCATCCAATATCCAGAGCTTAACCGGTTCACAGACGACTCGCGCTAAAGCAACCCTCCGTTTTTGACCAGCTGACAAATTTCCGACCATTTCGTCTAAATATTGGGCGATTTTTAATGCTGTTAATGCTTCTAAAATGGAATCATCGTCTTGAACAAATCTCAGTCCCTGATAAAAACGAAGATTCTGCTGCACTGTAAGTTTAGGCTTGAGACCTAGCGAATGCCCCAAATAGAGCAATTGGTCTAGATAATCTTCTTTATTTTTATCGATTGAACGTCCATTCCATAAAATCTCACCTTCGTGTCTCGAGCTCAGCCCACACAAACACCTGAGTAATGATGTTTTACCGGCACCATTAGTACCGCTTATTTGAATGGCATTACCGGCTCGCAACTCGAAGTCGATCGATTCAAATAGAGGTAATTCCGAACGAAAAACCGCTAGATTCTTAATTTTGAGGATATTGTCGGTTTGTTGGTACAATTGAGTACTCTTAAAGCAACTGCATAAAAAACAGCGGCTATACTAAATGAAAGGCACACCATTTTCCATTGATGCAGGACACTATTGTGCAGATAACACCTAATGATGTCAGTACAAATTCTGATATCACAAGAAATATAGATATAAAAGTGGCTCGATTAATCCGTGATTTTGTGGACAAAACACTTATTCTGGAACAGCTTAATATCTCGCAAAACCAAGGATTGCTTTTAAAGCTCTCACTAGGTAGCCAAAACCTTACCTTACAGCTGCCGCTAACTTCAAACGAAATTTTGAAACTACTCAGTCAAAATTCGAATTCGGGAGCTGAAAAATCAACTTTTCAGGTAGCTATCACAGCAAATCAACAAATAAGAATCACTATCAAATCAAACTCTACAATCAACAACTATAGACCAGTTACTGAAATAGTATTTGAACAGTCTAAACTTTCCAGCGATAAAATTTTAATTTTGGCGCAACAAAAGGTGGTTTCAACGAACAATTCAAGTGAAATAGCAGCTTCTCGTCCTTCACTTCCAGTTACCCCTAGCTCTAATTTACCTGACGCCTCTAAGCCTAATAAACCAGGTAATCTGAAAAACCAAAGCTCTCTATTATCCCCCGCATCGCCTGAAAATAGACAAACTACGTCTGCAAATTCTATCAGGAGCACGGTAACGCTCCAATCAACCAGTAATTCACCAATAAAGGCGACCAATGTATCGATTACAAACCCCATTTATTCGGGAAACAAGGTTGCACCAGTCATAAAAGAATTTCTCAGACACAGTTTTACAAAACACATCCCGCTTAATCAACATATTGCAAAACTCAGCGAAGGGTTTTCTCATTTAAATCAATTGACTAACACGCTCGCACACACCATGAGTACAGGCACCAAATTAACGACTCAAACAGTAGCTTCAAACCTCCGACCGCTCTTCCAGGAGGTTAACTTACTTAATCAAAGCTTCACTTCTCTAATCCAAAGCATAAAAGAGAACAATATTAAAACACCTAGCGGGCTAGCCCAAGCAGTTAAATCTAGCGGTAACCTTTTTGAAGCAAAACTGGCTCAAACAAGCATTTTTCGTGATAGTTCTGGGATAAATAGTTTGTCTTCACGTCGGTCGGAAGAAGCAATTAGTTCAACGAACACTAAATCTCAAAATAAAGGACTTAGTGCTGAAGCTACCCGTAGAGAAACGGGAACTAGTACTCCTGTTATCAAAAACGACCTAAAATTATTATTAGTCCAAATTAAGAGCAGACTAGAAGGCTTGATATCTCAATTGAGTTCCACCACGAATTCGACTAGCTCTGCTCTTGATAGAACGACCTCCTCGCTAGGTCAAGGCCAACATACTCCGACCACCGCTGGACAAGCAAACTCACAATCTCCAACGGGAACATCTTCGCACAGCTATGAACGTACTCGCGTAGAGCAAGAGCTCAATCAATTATCCACGTCTCGATTAACTGAAAAGCCACGTGACAATTTCTCGCGAGTGGCTCAAATTAACCTACCGATAGTGCAACAGAATCTGCTGATAAGACAAGCTTCCGAAATGCTAACAGAAGTACGAAATTCAATCGCCCAGATTGAGTCAAATCAACTTTTAAGTCTGCGGACCGAGCAGCCTAATTTACACCAGTTCTTAGTTGATTTACCGTTTGCCAATGGGGCGGAAATCGACTCATTCGAACTACTATTTGAGCATTTGAAAGACCCTAAACAATCTTCTGCGAAGAAGCAATGGAAAGTAATTGTCCGTTTTGATCTAGAGCCCTTGGGCCCGATGTTCGCCCAGGTAGAATTAAAAGATGATAAAATTTCAACTCATATATTTGCTGAATCACAACAAACCGCAAAACTAATTAATGAAAATATTCATGTGTTAAAAAAATCGTTGATTGACGCAGGAGTCAAAACTGAAGAGGTGAAATCTTCTCAAGGTCATATTCCTGACAAACTCATCAAAAATAACGAACATTCGGTGGATTTTCACGCATGAATAAAATCTCCGATAAAATAGTAAGGAAACCTCTGGTGAAAGCTGCAGCTTTAAAGTATGACGGCGTAAACTCACCGACATTAGTCGCAAAAGGAGCGGGAGAAACGGCTCAAGAAATTATTTCAATTGCAGAACAAAATGAAGTTCATATTCATTATGACCCACTTCTTCTAGATGTACTAACGAGACTCGAATTAGGCGATGAGATCCCGGAAGAGCTTTACCTAGCTGTAGCAAAAATTATTGCATTTGCCTATTATTTACAGGGAAAACATCCAGACAAGAAGGCCGGACATATGCTCCAGCCTAATGTTTCGTTGACAGCTCCCGAAAAGCAATTAGCAGAACTAAAAGACACGACAGCTCCTAAACTATCTGATAACTAAAGGCTTTCTAAGGCTCTTCTTACGTCATTGATTAAATCTTCGATATCTTCGACACCGACAGACAGTCGAACCAAGCTATCAGAAATCCCCAATCGCTTACGAGTTTCTTTCGGTACCGAGGCATGGGTCATTATCGCAGGATGATTCACTAAACTTTCGACGCCACCCAAACTTTCAGCGAGTGCGAATAGTTCCAGATTCTGCATAAATTGGCTCGCATTCTTAAGCCCACCTTTTACCACTACAGAAATCATTCCACCGAAGCCTTGCATTTGCTCACTCGCTAATTCAGCTTGAGGGTGAGAACTGAGACCAGGATAATAAACTTCCTCAATCATAGGGTGTGCAGTCAACCACTGTGCCATTCGCATCCCATTTTCGTTATGTGCCTTCATTCGTAATGCCAGTGTTTTAAGACCCCGTAGCGCAAGATAGCTATCAAATGGACCGGCGATAGCACCTGCAGAATTTTGCAAGAAGCCTAAATCTTCAACCAGTTTTGGGTTATCACCTACAATTGCTAATCCGCCAACCATATCGGAGT
The DNA here is from genome assembly GCA_019090895.1 of Kangiellaceae bacterium. Taxonomy (GTDB): domain Bacteria; phylum Pseudomonadota; class Gammaproteobacteria; order Enterobacterales; family Kangiellaceae. The sequence continues at coordinate 4,837 of JAHRVB010000048.1, read as the reverse complement.
GGCCATTAACGTATTTAGTTGCAGAGTGCATTACAATATCTATTCCTAACTTTATAGGGCGTTGGTTGTATGGCGTTGCAAATGTATTGTCGGCAACTGTTATTAATCCAAACTCCTTAGCTAGCTGCGCCACAGCTTTCAAATCAACCAGTTTAAGCATTGGATTGGTAGGAGTCTCTATCCATATCATTTTTGTATTAGGTTTAATCGCTGATCGTAGCGCTTCGAGATCTGACAAATCGACGAAATCAAACTCTACTCCTGCACTTCTTTTTCTCACTTTATCAAACAGCCGGAAAGTACCACCATATAAATCGTCCATCGCAATGACGTGCTCTCCACTATCGACTAATTCCAATATTGTCGCAGTAGCCGCCATTCCAGAAGCAAAAGCAAATCCTTGGGTTCCTCCTTCCAGACTAGCTATACATCTTTCATAAGCAAACCGAGTAGGGTTATGAGAGCGAGAATATTCAAACCCTTTATGCTCTCCGGGCGCTTCTTGAACATAAGTGGATGATTGATAAATGGGAACCATCACTGCGCCTGTTGTTGGATCAGGATGTTGACCGCCATGGATTGCAAGACTTGCAAATTTAAGTTGTTTATTATCTGACATGTTTCTCTCTTCTAAATACTTGTTAAATTCTATTGCAGAAATTGGACTGTTTTTATTTAATTCAAGACCAAAAGGTTACTCGCTATTGTAAGAATTCGTACTGCCTATAGGCAAGCATTATATATCAGCAATACATAACACTAAGGAGGTGATTAATGATGATGTCCACCAACGCCATGGGCATGACCATGTGCTAACTCTTCCGCGGTGCCAGCTCTTACATCGGCAATTTTCACTTGAAATTTTAGCTTGAGTCCTGCAAAAGGATGATTAAAGTCCACTAAAACCATAAATTTGCCAGGTTTAATAATTGTTACTCTTTTGTTCCCCTGCTCCGTATGAACAACACCTACCATACCTTTTTTCCACTTCTTTGCTCCTTGCAAATGTTTCATTGGTATTTTCTGTTCCATATTATCTTTTTTAATACCATAAGCATCTTCTGGTTCGAGAGTCACTTCAAAGGATTGTTTCGCGGATTTACCTTCCATTGCGTCTTCTAAACCTTTTAATAACCCGCCATGTCCATGTAAATAAGCCATAGGGATTGAATTAGAATTATCTTCTAACACTTGCTCCGTATCATCGGACATTTTGTAGGTAAATTGGACTACAGAATCTTTTTCAATTATCACGGTTGAATTCCTAGTTGAACTGACTATTCTTAAGTAGCTCTATTATAAATGAAGGTAAAAAGGAAAAAACAAATAAATGCCAATTCTAGTACAAAGACTCAACGACTTAATCGTAGATAAGATCGAAATTCCGCAAAAAGGACTCTCTATCGGCCGTTCAGTGAAAAACGATGTTTATTTAGATGATCCTTCGACGAGCCAAATCCATTCAAAAATCGAAACAAAAGAATTGAAAGACGGCAATTTGATCTATTTTATCTCCGATTTAAATTCCACCAATCAAACATTTGTCAATGGTAATTCGATTAAAGAACATCTCTTATGTGACCAAGATGTCATTGAAATCGGTGTTAACCAGTTTAAGTTCGTAGACGAAAATGAGGAATCATTGGCTGCAACCCAACAATTTAAGAAAAGTTGGATACCAGGAATTCTAATCCTAAGATAATCGTCATTCACCTCATACTTAAGAAGTATTTATTTTAACTAGTTATTAATAACAGTTGTAATGATGCTTGCTCTTATTTTACACTCAGTGACTAGAAAACTATTATTAAATGAGATTTAAATAACTATAACATCTGTAATTATTCGTCTTTTGATAGCTTTGCAGTAGCACGGTCGCTCACTATGCGGGAAGCCATATGAAAAAATTCAACATACTTTGTTTTGTTATCAGCTCCATAATTGGATTACTGCTTAGTACCAATACCGCTCTCGCAGAAGGCATCTATCAACTTGGTTCATCGCTGAATCAACCTCTAGATTCAACAACAAATATGTTCGTTCATGTTCCGAACGACGGCGATATTATTAGGATTCACCTCTGCCGCTCTGACGGCGATACTAATTCGATAAACGCTGATATTCATTCCACTTTTGTAGACACAGATGGCATTTATACGAAAGAGCCGACGGTATTGCAAGCACTGTCATCAACTCAGGCCAACATAGACTGTGCTGACTCAATGACCAACCCTCTCCCACAAACACCTGTAGTGGGAAGCCTAATGGAGTTCGCAGTCCCTATCGCGGGCGTTTATGGATTATCATTGGACGATTCCAGCAGCATCTCTTATGACCGTTGGGATATTTCTATTGTACCTTCATCAACCCCAACGGCGAGTGTCGATCCAACCAGCAATGATGGTTATGTGTTTTCTTATCGGTGGCGAATTGAAGCAACCGCCGACACAGTATTTAAAACATCGGCAACGTCTGCAAACCTTTACACTATTGTTTCAGGTGGATTTTCTGACTCAAATTACGTTTGGCAACTAGATTTTAACGAATTTTCTGGTAGCGGTTACGAACTAGTCTCGAATTCTATTGGAGCCGCATCACCGGCTTCGGGTAGTAGCGCTCCAATCGCTGGAAATAGTGTAATACCAAGTCATCCTGTTTATTTAAGTTATCCGACCGGTGCTACTCCAGCTAATGCTCCATCTAGCTCTCCAGCAATAACTGATACTTTTAATTTTATTGACGATGCAGGCAATGACAGTACATTCTCTCCCGATGGCGACGCAACCGAAGAAACTGGAAATTTTAGTTTTACATCTGACGTTGATGGAACTTACGCAATAACTATCGATCTTAATAATGACGGAGTTTTCAATAGTGGCGATAGAATTATCAGTGGCGAAACAACAGCTAATGTAACCAATCAAATTAACTGGGACGGAACCGATGCAAGCGGTTCGACAGTATTGAATGGGAGTTATGCCGTTCAACTTGAATTACGTGTCGGAGAAGCTCATTTTGTGGTCCGTGACGCCGAAACAAGTGGCGGGGGAACAAATGACGATGGTTCAGTGTTTGAAGGAGGCACTGGTGATGATGACGGACTCACCATCTTACAGGCAACCAATAGCAGCACAAATATAGCAACAATAGTCTACTGGGATGACGAAACACTGTTGACAGGTGGAAGCAATATACCAACAGGTGTCTTATCCTCGGCTGCGATTTCCGGTATCCATCGACATACTTGGGGTGATTTCACTGGCGCAGGTGTCGGAGATGCCAATTATATCGATACTTTTGTTTATGGTAATTCTTCGACCGTTACGACAACTCTGGCAAGCGCTTCTAACAATGCAGTACCAACTATTGACGACGCAACCTTTGACATTAACGAAAATATAGCGTTATCCACCAGTATCGGAACAGTAACTTCGGCGGATGCTGATGGCGACTTTCTTACTCACTCGATCACTAGCGGAAATACTGATTCTGTTTTCTCTATCGAGCCTGCAACTGGCGAGATTACTGTCAATGGTAGTTTAAATGCTGATATAACGAGCCAGTATATTCTTAATGTTCAGGTTACTGATCAAGCCAATAGTGTCTCTGCAACTATTACTATTGATATAAATAACTTAAATGAGGCGCCAACCATTTCGGGCATGCCAGCGACGACAGTGAATGAAGATTCTTCTTATTTGTTCACACCAATCGGTTATGACGATGATGGGGACGAACTAAGCTATAGCATCTCTAACCAACCCTCCTGGGCTAATTTCGACGTATCCGATGGAACTCTTTCTGGCACTCCAATAAACACCGATGTAGGAAGCTATCCAAACATTCAGATTACTGTTTCAAGTGAAGGCCCTTTGACAGCAGATTTAACAAGTTTCACTATTACTGTTATTAATACTAACGATGCACCGATAGCTAGCGATGATATAGTGTCTACGGACGAAGATAGCTTCGTTCAAATAGATGTACTAGCGAACGACACTGATTCTGATACAGGTGATAATTTAACGATTCTGTCAATAGATTCTGTCTCTAGCGGTTCTGCAGCGATTAGCTCAAATCAGATTGACTACACACCTTTGAGTGATTTGAATGGAACTGCAACTATTACCTACACAGTTACAGATGGTGTTGAAACTGATACGGCAACGGTTGTTATCACCATAAACCCTGTCGACGATGCGCCCATTATCAGCGGTACACCGGCGACGTCCTTAACCCAAGATAGTTCCTACTTGTTCACGCCATCAGCAAGTGATGTTGATGGTGATGAATTATCCTTTAGCATCGTCAATGCCCCGAGTTGGTCCAGCTTTGATAGTGTTTCTGGTAGTTTGACCGGAATACCAACTAATAATGATGTAGGTAGCTACACAGGAATCAGAATAACTGTTACCAGCACTGGTGATCTGTCCGCTGACCTCGCTGATTTTGCAATAGAAGTCACCAATATAAATGATGCCCCCGATGCAGCAGACGATTCTTCAACGACAGATGAAGATATGTCTATAACCATTGATGTTCTTGCCAATGACAATGATATTGATGTAGGCGATAGCTTGACAATCTCCGGTCTAAATTCAGTTATTAATGGGTCCGCTGTTATAGACTCCAATCAGGTGTTATTTACACCTGACCCGGAGTTTAGTGGCATTGGTTCTTTTAATTATACGATGACAGATGGAATAAGTTCTGACACTGCCTCGGTTACGATTACCATTAATCAAATCAACGACGCGCCTGAAATCAGCGGTACGCCACCAACGACAGCTTTGCAGGATAACCCTTATTCATTTACTCCCACAGCAACAGATGCCGA
>JAHRVB010000003.1 GCA_019090895.1 Kangiellaceae bacterium | reverse complement strand
TTAGCCAATACTCTGGGGATGACTTTGATGTATTTAGGTGTGCAACCTTAAACAGTTGGAGACCGTCTGGCCGACAAACCAAAGGTCGGACGGTAGAGATTTCGAATCTATCTTTCTTTAAAAGAACTTCCCATAAAAGCTTTTAATACCAGGGCAAGGTAAAGCCCAGTTTTGTACTTGAGTTCTATCCGCTTTCTTAATTGTTATGACTAATTGGTAATTAACTGCCTGGATAGGTATTATCACTGAGATAACTACCAACCAAATTGTGAGTTCCAATGAAAAAAAGCATGCACTTAATCTTATTACTGGTTTCACTGTTCAGCTCGATTGCTAATCTATCCGCGCAGGAGCAATCAGTGACCAAAGCTAAAGCAAAAACGCAAGCGGCCATCGCTATTCCAGATCAATATGGGGCTCGCGCCGCCGAAGAGATTTTGCTTGCTGGTGGAAACGCTGTTGATGCTGCAATCGCGACGGGATTCGCTTTGGCAGTTACCTATATTGACGCCGGAAATATAGGTGGTGGTGGCTTTATGTTGATACATATGGATGGCAAACCTTTCTTTCTTGACTATCGTGAGGTTGCGCCACTCGCCGCTCATCGAGACATGTATTTAAATGAAGACAAAGATGTCATCGAAAATGCTAGCCTCATTGGTTCGAAAGCCGCTGGTGTACCAGGCACTGTTGCTGGTTTCTGGGAGGCTCATCAACGGTTCGGGAAATTACCTTGGAAGACACTATTGCAACCGGCAATTCGATTAGCTGAGCAAGGATTTGTACCGGCTAATATTCTCGTAGAAGACATTAAAGATAATTATTCCCGTTTCCAGGATACAACAAATTTTAAACGATATTTTGGTAACGTTAAAAATGGTGTTGCTTTTAAGCAACCAGAACTAGCCGCAACCTTAAAGCGAATTGCCCAATCAGGCCCAAAAGATTTTTATCAAGGAGAGACTGCAAAGCTGATTGTTGCTCACATGGAAAAAACTGGCGGGATCATTAGTGCAAAAGACTTGGAAAGTTACCAAGCCATTTGGCGTGAACCCCTAAAAGCCAACTGGCGCGGTTATCAAATTCTTTCGTCTCCACCACCCAGCTCCGGAGGTTTTGGTGTGATTCAATTATTGAAGATGAAAGATTATTTAGCCAATGAATTCAAAAATATTCCCCATAACTCATCTCAATATGTTCACTTAGTCGCGGAAATGGAAAAACGAGTATTCGCCGACCGCGCTGAATATTTGGGCGATCCCGCTTTTGTTGATATTGATATGAGTGAGCTAATTAGCGAAGCATATATCAAGCGCAGGGCAATGGAAGTGGATGTTAAAAGCATCTCCACTTTGGAGTCCGTGACGCCCGGCTTAGAGTCACCAAATACCACTCATTACTCGATTATGGACAGTGAAGGTAATGCCGTATCCAATACCTATACTATCAACTGGGGTTACGGTTCAGGCGTCGTAGTAGAAGGGGCTGGTTTCTTACTCAACAATGAAATGGATGATTTTAGTGTTAAGCCTGGGGTTCCTAATATTTTTGGAGTGGTTGGCAATAAAGCCAACGAAATTCAACCAGGCAAACGAATGTTATCGTCAATGTCACCAACAATTTTATTAAAAGACAATGAGCCCGTGATGGTCGTTGGCACGCCGGGTGGTTCCACTATTTTTACTTCGGTATTCCAAACCATTGTTAATATTCTCGACTTTAAAATGACCCCTTTCGAAGCGGCCAGTGAGACTCGTTTTCATCATCAATTGCTACCGCCTGATTTGGTAACACAAAGCCCTTCGCGCCCACTATCCAACTCTACTATTTCCGAATTAGCTAAACGAGGTTATCGGGTTGAACCTCATAGTTGGGATTTTGGTGATGTTCAAGTGATTTGGAAAGATAAAGACAGATTAGTGCCAGCGTCTGATTCACGTGATCGAGGTGTATCTAAAGTGATCGAAATCAAAGCAAACTGAACTAAGTTTAGCGGGACTAACTAAGAGACGTTAAGGACTACGGAATTAAAAGATCGCTATTAATTGCTTGTAGCAACTAGTTTAGCCGCTACAAGCATATGCACAGGATATTACTGACCGACCTTTGTTGGCAAAGGTGGTGCTTTGTGAAGTCTTACTGGTTTATAAGATTTTAACTGATTTAGTACTTCCTTAATTCCTGCTTCCAATTGAGTATCACGTCCTCGATTGACTAATGTTGGATCTAAATTTACATCCATGTCAGGGGCGACGCCTTCATTCTCTACGCGCCATTCGCTGTCTGGAGTAAAAAAGCGAAAGAAAGGAACAAGCACCATGCCTCCATCAATTGTTTGCCGATTGGCAGCTATACCAATTAGACCACCCCAAGTCGTTTTACCTATCAATTTACCAAGTCCCATACGTTTGAAGCTGTAGGGAAGGAAATCACCACCGGAACCTGAGTCTTGATCAATTAACATAACCTTAGGGCCATAAACCCCGGCTCCTGGAGTGTCAAATCCCATTCCGTCTCTGTCTTTCCAGCTGGCAAGATACTGTCGAGATAGAATATCTGTAATGTAGTTGGCTGCTTGGCCACCACTGTTGCGGCGCTCGTCGATAATCATTGCTTTTTTATCCGTTTGAGCAAAGAACATTCGGTTGAAGAAAGTAAATCCGCCATTTGCGGTATCCGGTAAATAAACATAACCTACTTTACCATTGGAAGCTTCTTCAACGGCTTTCCGATTGCCTTCAACCCATGACCAGAAGCGCAAATTTTGTTCATTGGCAATAGGTTCTACAATGACTTTTTTAGCGTTCTTCTTTTTACCATCAGTGCTAACCATTAGAGTGACTTGTTTACCGACGGTATTCTCAAACAGTGAGAATATGTTCGTTTCTCCGGTCAGCGCATTACCATTAATACTGTGAATCGTATCGCCTTCTTTTGCACCAATGCCGGGCGCTGACAAGGGGGCTTTTAGTGAAGGGTTCCATTTCTCGCCAGTAAATATTTTAGCGATTTGGTATTGGTTGTTAACAACTCTTAAATTAGCACCCAAAAGTCCTACAGGTACAGGTGCTTCTCTTGAAACATCACCTCCACCCACTCGATTATGACCGACTTGTAGCTCAGCAATCATTTCGACCATTAGTCTATTGAGATCGGCACGTCGACCGACATGAGGTAGTAATTTTTTGTAACGTTTTCCTATCGCTTCCCAATCGAGTCCGTGCATGTTTTCAGCATAAAAATAATCTCTCTCGGTGCGCCATACTTCATCAAAAATTTGCCCCCACTCTTGTTGCGGATTTACTTTGATTTTAACTTCAGCGGTATTGAGCTCTTTGCTTTCTAGCTTCTTTTCGATTTTTGCGGTCTTAAGTTTTCCATCTGAAGAGATGGTTAAAATTACTTTCTTATCGTTAGAAAGTGTGAAGCCAGCAACATCGTCGAGCAATTTTTCAGCTTTCTTTTCTTCAAAATCAAAGCGGATAAGGGCATTGTTTTGAGTCGGTTGACCGTTTGCTTCTATACCGCTTCCAGGTTGACTGTATTGAATGTATAGAAGGTTACCATCATGAGCGACTTCCATGCCAAAATAAGCTTGTTGTGCGACAGGCAATGCAACAATGCGATCAGAGAGTCCTTTTAAATCTATCTTAACGGCTACTTTCTTTTCACTGGCGTCTTTTGATTCATCGTCCTTTTTGTTATCGTCGGACTTTTTCTTTAACTCTTCCTCATCAGACTTAGGTAATAGTGGAGACTTGCCGTCGGCAGCAAGAACAACAGCGTATATGCCATTTCTTGTTGGCCGTTCACGAGTCGACATATCTAAGCCAACCGCTGTAATACCGGCATTGGTTGATGCGGTAAAATAGAGATATTTGCCATCGGGGCTAAAAGCAGGGCTAGCGGCATGACTCATTCCATCGGTGACTTTGTACGACTTCTTTTTATTAAAATCATATAGGTAAACATCAGAAAGATAAT
>JAHRVB010000047.1 GCA_019090895.1 Kangiellaceae bacterium | reverse complement strand
GTCGACCCAAGTCAGTCAATAGCCCGTGTTCGTTCGGTCGACCCAAGTCAGTCAATAGCCCGTGTTCGTTCGGTCGACCCAAGTCAGTTAATAGCCCGTGTTCGTTCGGTCGACCCAAGTCAGTTAATAGCCCGTGTTCGTTCGGTCGACCCAATACTGTCAGTCGTTTGACTTTTTACTAGAGTATTGTTTTCAAAGTTAGCTACTAATTAGCCGTTCGTTGCCAGTTATTTGTAAAGGCAATATCCTTAAGTGTTCGCTTTTTAGTATCTAATGTTTATACTGAAAGTAGATAATCTGGTCCATTGAGATCTATATTTATTAGGATTTAGCCTCTGCAAGGCCCCATTACTACGTACATCGCGGCTTTGAAATTCACTAAAGAATTGAATGCTTTAATCCTTCCTTTTCAAGTTTCACTTTTGAAAGTCGAAAGTAGTGGTACAAATTTTCTACCACTGCTGCACGTCTCTTCAATTGAGTTTTTGCATAATTTCATAAGGTTAATTTCGACACGTGGATAACACTTTAAATCTACATAACTAGATGAGGGACTTGACTTCTAAGACAATCGGTCATATATTTCCCTCCATGGGACGAATCGGACATTGTAGACAACATATTTTAGACGCTGGCATCGCTGTACTTTCCACTAAAGGGTACAACGGCACGGGGATAAAAGAGATTGTGGATGCCGCAGGCGTTCCCAAAGGATCTTTCTATAATCACTTTGTCAGTAAAGAAGCATTTGTTGTTGAAGCAATTGATAAGAAAGCTGCAGAGAATATCGAATGGGCAGGTTCATTTCTTAACGATAAGGGCTGTTCACCAAAAAGTCGTTTAATGAATTTTTTCGATGCTGGTTTTGAGTGTCAAAAGGAGCAGAGCTTTCATGGTGGATGCTTCATTGGCAATCTCTGTTTAGAAATGTCTGATGAAAATGAGTCAATCCGAGCCGCTACTTCTACCGTTATGTGTAAAGTGGTAAAGATGATTGGCAATTGTCTAGTTGAAGCACAAGACCAAGGCCAGATTGCTCAAGATGAAATGCCTTACGAGCTCGCCGAATTTATCCATTGTGCCTGGGAAGGTGTAATTATGAGGATGAAGGGATTAAGATCTTGTCATGCATATGATGTTTTTCAGAAACAAGTCGCTAGTTATTTTCTAGAGTAAACACCAAATTGAATTTTAAAATAGACAATTTGAAACTGTTTACAAATACTTAAGGTGACCGGTCATATTTAATTGGTTGCTGGTGAAACCATTGAGATTCAGAATAAATCAGCGTGTCAATTTATCTCAGAAAGTTAGAAATTTTAAACAAATTAAATACGACCGGTCGTATTCGAGTAAAGTATGAACAACGTTATTACAAAATATTCTCTATTCCTTCTAGTGCTGTTAAGTTCGGCTGGATTAGCAAACGCCACTGAGACGAATAAAGCTCAGCCAAAAATAAACCATGTTGCAAATTCGGAATCAAGTTCAGCGGAGATTTCGCCTGGTCAAGCACTTATCGGTAACATTGAATCTGAAAGACGCCCGAATCGAGATTGGATTTGGGAATTTGATACGGAGCCGGACGATATCGGATGGGCACTGTATGTCGATAATGACCTCTTCGCCCTTCGGGACGGAGACAGAGACTACACTGGGGGATTGTCTTTAACTCTTTCGGGGGCTAGGGCAACAAAATACTGGTTTTCATTGAACTCAGCGCTGGAGTCTATTAATGATTTTACTGGAATTAGCACTTTGCACAATCAAAGTGATCGACAATTACATAGTATTGAAACGGGCTTTACAGTGTTTACTCCTTCAAATATCACTGAAATCGAAGACCAGTTGGGTGATAGGCCTTTTGCTAGTCTTCTATATTTATCAAACACTCGAGAGTCTATTGATCTCGAAAATGATTCTGCATGGGTTTCTTCATTTACGATCGGTGTGCTTGGGTCAAAATTAGTTGAAGAACTACAGACGGAAATTCACAGCGCTACGGGTAGTGAAGAACCAACTGGTTGGGACAATCAAATTAGTGATGGTGGAGAGCTGACTTTTCGGTATAGCATCGCAAAACAAAATCTTTTCCATTTCAACTATCAAGGTGATAATCATATAGAAGTGAGCACTACCTCACAGGCTAGCGTAGGGTATATAACAGAAGCGTCGTTTGGAATGGCAGTCAGAATTGGAGAGTTCGATACACCTTGGTACAGTTTTAGACCGCAGTTTAATGATTACTCGGAGAAATCGTCTAGCTTGGCTGGTATAAAAAAAGGAACCGATGAACTTTACTTTTGGGGTGGGTTTAATTTACACGCGCGATTGTACAACTCATTTTTACAGGGACAATTTAAAGATACTTCTGCGGCTTTCTCATCAAGTGAAATTAGACCATTGGTTGCTGATGCTTGGATAGGAGTGACCAAACAATTTACCAGTGGTTGGCGTTTAAGCTATCTACTAAGAGGGCAAACTTCAGAACTAAAATCTGAGTTAGCTGATAGAAGTACGGTTTGGGGTGGATTCATTTTGAGTAAAGGCTGGTGATATAACAAAGTGTTCCTTAGAAAGTAGTTTTAATCACCATAAATCGTATATCTCGATTGTTAAAAAGTAGTGGTTTGATACTATGAATAATCACGAGGAGATAACTCTCCTTGTCAATAGAACTAGGATTAAAGCTTCATGAACAATATAGCGCTCTTTGCTACCTCCGCCTTTATTTGGGGCTCGACTTGGTTGATGATTACCTTTCAGCTCGGTGTGGTCGCGCCACTTGTTTCTGTTGTATACCGATTTTCTTTAGCCGCCCTAATTTTGTTTGGTTATTGTCTGCTTAAACGCCGAAGTTTTAAGTTTTCTCGCTCTGATCATTTTTGGATTTTTCTCCAAGGCATATTGCTCTTTGGGTTTAACTATTGGCTAACCTACATTGGTATTACAAAGATTACCAGTGCACTCGCAGCGATCTTAAGTACCAGTATTGTGTATTTTAATGTCGTTTTCGCTCGAATCTTTCTAAGAGACAAAATTAAGTCGGAAGTGCTGATTGGTGCCAGTATAGGCGTCATTGGTATTGTAATGATTTTTTTACCTGAATTAGGATTGGAATCAAATTCAACTGACAGCGGCTGGCAGAGCATATTCCAAAGTGAGGCTTGGGCGGGTATTGTTATTGTACTTGTGGGTAGCATTTTTGCGTCACTCGGAAATATAGCCTCTGCAAAAACACAGAGGCGAAAGATACCGGTGCTGCAAGCTAACGCATTAGGTATGGGATACGCTTCCTTATTGTTGGGCGCAATTGCGTTAATTAGCGGGTTCAATTTTGATTTTGAATGGTCTTATGGCTATGTCGGCTCGCTTATTTATTTGGCTTTATTTGGTTCAGTGATTGCATTTGGAGCATTTCTTACCCTTTTAGGAAGAATAGGACCTGATAAAGCGGGATACATTTCGCTTGTGTATCCAGTTATAGCCCTTGGATTTTCAACGCTATTTGAAGATTATCAATGGACTTACGAAGGTGTCTTTGGTCTATTGATAATACTGGTAGGTAACTTCATTGCGATGGGGAAATACAAGCAATTACCCTTTTACAAGAAATCGGAAGCTAGTGCTTAAATTAGCCTTTGGTGCACGAACAGGAAAACACTGGCTCAAAAATGTTGGCTTTCGACCAAGTTGCTGTAAAATTACCGGCTGAGTAAATCAGCAAATCGTAATTAATCTGTAACTGTTGAAGGTCATCCTATGAATAAACCCTTTCTAGCAAATCTCCAAGCTCAAATCGACGAGTTACATCAAGTTGGTTTATACAAAGACGAACGTATAATCGATTCTCAGCAACAAGCAGATATCCGAGTTAATACGGGTGAGAGGGTACTTAATTTCTGCGCAAATAATTATCTAGGATTGGCAAACAGCCCCGAACTCATTGATGCTGGTCGTAATGCACTTAATGATTGGGGTTATGGCATGGCATCTGTTCGTTTTATATGCGGAACTCAGGCAGTACATAAGCAACTTGAAGAGCGAATTAGTAAGTTCCTAAAAATGGAAGATACTATCTTATATGGCTCTTGTTTTGATGCAAATGGTGGATTGTTCGAAACCATTTTAACCGACGAAGACGCCGTAATTTCTGATGCTTTAAATCACGCCTCTATTATTGATGGTGTCCGACTCAGCAAAGCAAAGCGTTTTAGATACGCCAATAGTGACATGGCAGATTTGGAGAAGCAACTTCAAGTAGCAGATAGCGCAGGTGCTCGCTACAAATTGATTGCAACCGATGGTGTGTTTTCGATGGATGGTTATCTCGCAAAACTGGCTGAAATATGCGATTTAGCGGATAAATACGGTGCCTTAGTCATGGTTGATGATTCACATGCTGTTGGTTTTATGGGCGAAAATGGTCGGGGAACTCCAGAGCATTGTGGAGTTATTGATAGAATCGACATCATAACTGGGACGCTTGGAAAAGCACTTGGCGGGGCCTCTGGAGGTTACACTTCCGGTAAGAAAGAGATCATTGAGTGGCTACGTCAACGCTCTCGTCCTTATTTATTCTCTAACACCCTCGCTCCGGTGATTGCGGCCGCGAGTATTAGAGTTTTAGATTTACTAGAAGGTGGTAACGAATTGCGCCAAAAACTAACGGCTAACGCTAATTACTTTCGAAGCAAAATGTCCGCATTAGGATTTGATTTATTACCTGGTGAACATCCAATCATTCCCGTGATGTTAGGTGATGCTTCGCTGGCGAAGAAATTTGCAGATGAAATGTTAGAAGAAGGTATTTACGTTGTTGGTTTCTCATTTCCAGTCGTTCCCAAAGGGCAAGCTAGAATAAGGACTCAAATGTCCGCGGCTCACGAATTCGAGCATATTGACAGAGCTGTTGCGGCTTTCGAAAAAATTGGTAAAGCTCTAAGTGTTATCGATTAGAAATTAGCCATAAAGTACCTCGCATACATTGATTTGAGATAGAAATATGAAAACTCTTAGCAAGCTCAAAGCTGAAAAAGGAATTTGGCTTACCGAGTCGGATAAACCAGTCTGTGGTTACAACGATGTGTTGATCAAAATAAGAAAGACGGCGATCTGCGGAACGGATATGCATATATATAACTGGGACGAGTGGTCACAAAACACGATTCCTGTGCCAATGACGGTCGGACATGAATTCGTCGGTGTTGTGGAAACAGTCGGTGAGGGAGTCAGTGGATTTTCTGTTGGTGATAGAGTCTCAGGCGAAGGGCACATTACTTGCGGCCACTGCAGGAATTGTCGCGCGGGCAGGCGCCATCTATGTCGAAATACGGTTGGAGTTGGTGTTAATCGAGAAGGAGCCTTCGCAGAATATTTGTGCATTCCGGCTGTCAATGCATTCAAGCTTCCAGTCGATATTAGTGACGATATGGCAGCTATCTTTGATCCTTTCGGGAATGCCGTGCATACAGCATTATCTTTTGACTTAGTCGGTGAAGACGTACTTATCACCGGCGCTGGTCCAATTGGAATTATGGCCGCTGCAGTATGCCGTCATGTCGGTGCTCGCCATGTCGTAATAACTGATGTAAATGAGTATCGATTAAAATTGGCAGAAAAAATGGGCGCTACAAGAACTGTGAATGTGTTGGAAGATAATTTACAGGATGTAATGTCTCGTCTTGGAATGACAGAGGGGTTCGATGTCGCTCTTGAAATGTCAGGGGTCCCATCTGCAGTGCAATCGATGCTATCGGCCATGAACAATGGCGGTAAAATTGCAATGCTGGGTATTCCTCCTTCTGATATGGCTGTAGATTGGAATCAAGTTATTTTTAAGGGACTACATATTAAGGGGATTTACGGGCGAGAAATGTTCGAAACTTGGTATAAAATGGTCTCCCTTTTGCAGTCTGGACTCGATATTTCACCAATCATCACTCATCAATTCGAGATCGATGATTTTCAACAAGGGTTCGATATTATGGGCTCAGGTCAATCAGGTAAAGTTATTCTTGAATGGTAGATATTACTTGGCGCTCGTAAATTAGTGAGTGCTTTAATGACTCGTAGTAATCTCTCCAACCAAAAATTGAAAACACCTTTTGTTTGATGTTGGCCTACTGATAGACATAGTTAGTAAATAATAAATTCTCAACAAGGTCTTTTCCAGTCTCTTCGGTTAGAGCAATAGATACACTTTCCATTGCCTTTAGTCGCAATTGTTCTCTCTCTGTGAAGGGTTGAATAACGGTCTTATCTTGTTGGTTAAAAAATTCAATCAAGTTGTCCTGAATTAAAGGTAAATGAAGCTCTACTAAGTCATAATTATCTTGCCCCCGTACAGCGAGATTAACTTGTACAACAACATACCCTATTTTTCGTCCTGTCCCCTGATAGAAAGTGAGTATATTAGGCTCGACCTCAAAATACATGAGGGCTTCTTTAGTTTCTTCTTCATCCCCTTCATCCTCTTCAGCGCAGACAGTATTAGTGCTGGTAAAGACCAGAATTAATAAAAGCATAAGGAAAATGTTTTTTACTGGATAAGTCATTTAATTGCACACATTGACATCAGAATTCGTTATTAATCATAAGTATAGCCAATTTTCTAGAAAAGTATAAATATTAAGTATCTAGAGCGCGTATTTACCAAATAAGCAAGAATTTTTAAAAAGAGCTAAAGAAATTCTTATTTTGTTCGATAATTAAAAGTACTTCCTAGAGGATAAAAGGGTATTTATAACTCAACTTAAAAGGAATGTAATAGAGGGTACCGACATGAATAAGTTAATTACTAATATCAAAACCTTGGCAATCAGTTTGACTGTTCTATCCATACTTGCGATGCCGGAAAAATCGCAAGCAGATGATTTACAACGGTTGGCTGAAAACCTGTGCGATTATGCAAAAAATAATAATCGAGCAAGTATGCGAAAAAAACTCAAGTCTTCTCGAATGAAGTTGAAAATGCTCTACCCCGGTTTAATTTGTGGAAAATCTGGTAGTTTAATGAGAGTTGCAGTGACTAATGATTCAATCGACGCGGCTAAGTTTATCGCCACTAAGGCCGGTAAAAAAGGTCTCGCAGCAGCAGAAAAAGACGGTAAAACAGTATTAGAATTTACTGAAGCGCTAGTCGCTGCCGGTGATGCTACTAAACAACCGTTTGTCGATCTTATAAAATCCAAGTTATAAAATTTCATCCAAATTACTAGAAAATTTCGAAAGTTGGACTACTATTAAAAAATACGTGTTTTCTGTTGTTCATGTCCTCACTTGCCGAGAGTTTCTCTCGGCTTTTTTTTCTGAGTAGAAAAATCAAGTGAGCAAGCAGCTTTCATGTTAATAAAAGTAAACTCACCATTCTCGATAAATGGTTATATAAAACAATAGTTTACGGAGGTGATTGAGCTAGGTATGAAATAATTCTTTAAATTGTTTTAATTTATTTCTAAAGAAATATTGGCTTCGCTCGATAAACGTACTTAGTACTCAGATGATATTGTCAGTGATTCCAATTTTGGCAATGCTGTGAATGTGTTCGAGAGAGGATATAAAAATGAATAAATTGATACAAAAGTCAAAGATTTTAGGTGTGGCACTTGCGGTAGGTTTTATGAGCGTTTCTACTCAAAATGCACAAGCCGGAGACTTACAAAGATTAGCCGAAAATTTATGCGAATATGCAAAAACAGATAATCGGTCAAGTATGCGGAAAAAGCTTAAAGGTGCTAGCATGAAACTCAAAGCTATCTACCCAGGACTAATCTGTGGAACGGGCGGAACTCTGATGAGAGTAGCTGTTTCAAATGACGCAGTGAATGCCGCAAAATTCATTGCTTCAAAAGCGGGTAAGAAGAGTTTGAAAATCGTTGAAAAAGACGGGAAAAGTGTACTTCAATTTACTGAAAACTTAGTCGCTAGTGGAGATTCCAGCAAGCAAGTATTTGTTGACCTGATAAAAGCGAAGCTCTAAATATTTATTGAACAGTCTGCGGGGTATTTGCCCTTAAAAGCCAAATAGAAATATTTGGTTTTTTTTTGACTGAAAAACGTTCACTTTCAAGTATCTTCTTTTGCTATACACTCCCTCATATTATCAGTTCATTCGTTTTATATACTGAAATAACAGCTGTTCCATCATTTATGCTTTGTGTGCGATAATCCGTCGACTTTTGATTTTAGAGAATTGGAAATTGATTAGACTTATCAGCCTTTTATGTGTCTTTTTTTTATTATTGTCTTGCCAGCATACGACAAACACTAAACCAGCACAGGTAAAGCCCAAGAATATAATTCTGTTCATTGGTGACGGCATGGGGCCAGCTTATCTAAAAGCTTATCGTATGATAAAGGATGACCCCAAGACTTCGGAAGTTGAAACAACTCTATTCGACTCACTCTTGGTCGGAACTATTCGAACTGATCCACAGGGTGTTTCTGGTGAAATTACTGATTCTTCAGCATCTGCTAAAGCTTTCGCGACAGGTAAAAAGGCCGTTAACGGCAGAGTGACGGATTCAGCTGCGTCTGCAACGGCTTTTGCAACCGGTCATAAAACGGTTAACGGCAGTTTATCCGTTAATCTAGAAAACAAGCCTCTGCCGACGGTATTAGAAAAAGCAAAACGAATGGGTAAGTCGACAGGAATGGTGGTGACTTCTCAGGTTTACCATGCGACACCAGCAGCTTTCATCGCTCACGAGTCAAATCGTGACAACTACTCAGAAATATCGTCTCAGTTCTTTGATAATCAATTTCAAGGGCAACCGTATATCGATGTACTCCTTGGCGGTGGAAAGAAGTATTTTATGCAAGATAAGCGGAATGTTTCGAAGGATTTTGCCTCGATTGGTTATGACATTATTACAAATAAAAAGAGTCTTTTAAGTTCCAATAATAATCGTATTGTTGGGCTCTTTGCGGATATAGGATTAAAAAAGAAGCTGGACCGGAATAAAGACACTCCTTCGTTAGCCGATATGACACGGGTGGCTATTAGCAAGTTATCAACCAACGATAACGGATTCTTTCTGATGGTTGAAGGAAGTCAAATTGACTGGGCTGGGCATGAAAACGATATCGTTGGCGCAATGTCTGAGATGGAAGATTTTGAACAGGCACTAAAAGAAGCATTGGATTTCGCGATTAATGACAAACAAACTCAGATTATTGTCACTGCTGATCATTCTACCGGCGGTTTATCTGTCGGCGCAACGGTCGATGGGACTGACTATTACCAGTGGAATAGTGATGTAATTCGAGCTTTTCAGCTTACTCCTAATGAGATAGCGCTCAGAGCTAAAGTTAGCGGCGATCTGCTGGCCGAATTTGAGGAAGCAACTTCTCTCATTATTAGTGAAGAAGAGAAATTAGTTCTCCGAGAAGCAGATCCAAAGCAACATTACAAAGCGCTTGCCTTAGTAACAAAAATAGTCGATCGACAAAGTTACACGGGTTGGACAACTCAGGGACATACCGGTGTAGATGTCAATCTCTATGCATTTGGTCCAAATAGCAGCCAACTGGTTGGTCATTGGGATAATACAAAAATAGCCGATTTTATATTCGAATTGTTAGACAAGTAAACCGGTTAGGCAAGGAATCTTAGTTCCTAACCGGTCTACTATTTTTGTGAAATAAAAATGATATTATTTATCTCTTAGTTCGCGTCTTAGTAATTTCCCGACTGTTGATTTCGGCAACTCGTCGATAAATACAACTTGTTTTGGAATTTTGTATCCAGTGAGATTCTTTCGGCAAAAATCGGTAACTTGATTCTCAGTTAAAGTATCATCAGTCTTTACTACAAAAAGCTTTGGTGATTCTCCGGTCCTTTCATCAGGAACACCAATACAAGCAGATTCTAAAGTACCAGGCATGTTGGCCATGACGGCTTCAATTTCATTTGGATATACGTTAAAACCAGAAACCAATATCATGTCTTTCTTGCGGTCTACAATATGAAAAAAACCATGCTCATCAATCATTGCAATATCGCCGGTCTTAAAATAACCATCATCGGTCATTGACTGACGAGTGGCTTCTTCATTCTTCCAGTAGCCCTGCATGACTTGTGGGCCTTTAGCGCAAAGCTCGCCCGATTCACCATCTGCTACTGGGTTACCGTCATCGTCTCGAATGGAAATATCTGTCGAAGGTAGTGGAACACCGATGCCTGGGATATAGGTTGAGTCCGTACCCAAATTGAGTGATAGAACTGGCGAGGTTTCAGATAAACCGTATCCTTCCTTGATTCTTTTACCAGTAATTTCTTGCCATTTTTGTGAAACAGCTTCTTGTACCGGCGCACCGCCACCCACGGTTAATTTTAGACTCGAAAAATCAATATCACTAAATCCAGGTGTATGGAGCAGACCATTAAACAAAGTATTCACGCCGGTGAATATGGTCGCTTTCGTATGTTTCCATGTTTCTACAAAAGAAGGCATGTCTCTTGGATTAGCGATCAAAACATTAGTGGTGCCGAAACTAAAATATGACAACGTATTCACTGAAAGTGCAAAAATATGGTACATGGGAATCGCCGTTATGATAATTTCATTGCCTTCATCGATCATATTTTTTGCAAATTCTTGATACTGCAAAATATTCGATATGATATTTCCGTGACTTAGCATTGCACCTTTTGAAAGCCCAGTGGTTCCTCCAGTGTATTGCAGAAATAACAGATCACTATGAGATAACTCTGGTTGAATAAATGTCGCTCGTTTGCCTTCCTCGATGGCTCTTAAAAATGGAATGACATTTTCTATTCGAGAATTCACGGGGTCACTTGGTAAGCCTTTATTAACTAAATCATCGAGTTCCACAACGATTACATTTTTAACTTGAGTATTCTCAATAATCTCTGCGAGGGTTGCTGTCGATGAGCTGAATACTACAATGGTATCGACCTGTGCATCATTGAGTTGATGTTCAAGTTCATGTGGAGAATACAAAGGATTAACATTTACTTGAACACCGCCACAACGAATAATGCCCCACATAGAGATAGCAAAAGGCAAAATATTGGGACACATGAGCGCAACTCTGTCTCCTTTTTTTAACTCAAGTTTATTCTGTAGATAGCTGGCAAAGTGTTTCGACAATTCTTCGACTTGAGAGTAGCTGAGTTCTTCTCCAAAACTTTGAAACGCTGAATGTTCCGCGAACCGTTGGGTTGATTGCTCAAGTAAGTCAAGCATTGAGCCGTAGCGGTTATTGGTAATTTCGTCATTGCTTCCTACGGGGTAGTTCTTAAACCATGGCTTTGTCATTATTATGTCCTTAATTGGTTTTTTGATTGTGCTTATCTTCAGCAAGCGACTGCAGTCATCATATCAATAATGAATCAGCTGTGCGAATTTACAGCACTGTCGACAGATTACTTTGCATTGGTTCCTAGTACGTTGCGCTTTCCATTTCAAATTAACGAGTCTTATCTATTTTGAGATAAGCGCTAAACTTGGCTTAGTTGGTCACCATTTTTAATCCAACGATTGAGCAGGGGTGTGACAATTTCATTGTGATTGGCTGCTATAATTTCAGCATTCTGTTGTACTTGAGGTAGCAGGCCGCGATCGCGAAGAAGATCGGCAAAACGGAATAGAACTTCGCCTGTTTGTCTTGTACCAAATACTTCTCCTGCACCTCTAATTTCTAGATCTTTTTCGGCAATAATAAATCCATCGCTAGTTTCCCTCATGACATTTAATCTCTGTTTGGCGTTTTGAGAGAGTGGAGGGTGATACATTAGCACGCAGTAGCTTTGCTGTTCACCACGACCCACTCTGCCTCTGAGCTGATGAAGCTGTGACAATCCCAAACGTTCTGGATTCTCTATGACCATTAAACTAGCGTTTGGTACATCTACGCCCACTTCTATCACTGTGGTGGCAACCAGTATATCTATTTGGCCGCTTTTGAATTGCTGCATTATGGTATTTTTTTCGATCGTTTTTAACCGGCCATGAACCAGCCCTACTTTGAGGGGAAACAGTTGTCCTTCTAGTTCTGAGTAAGTAACTTCCGCGGCTTGGCAAGCTAGCTCTTCGGATTCATCAATGAGGGTACATACCCAATATACTTGTCGATTATCCACTTCGCAGGCGTGTTTTATGCGCTCAATCACTTTGTCTCTATTTAAATCACTTGTGACCGATGTTTCCACTGGTTTTCTACCTGGCGGAAGCTCATCAATAATGGATAAATCTAAATCAGCATAAGTTGTTTGGGCAAGGGTTCTAGGAATAGGTGTTGCCGTCATTACCAATTGATGGGGTCGAAACTCTTCTTTTGATTCATTCTTGTGACCTTTTTCGATCAGCGTTTTTCGTTGTTCTACACCGAAGCGATGTTGTTCATCGATGATTGCTAATGCTAATTTTTTAAACTCAACTCGCTTTTGAAATACCGCATGGGTCCCGATAATAATTTTTAATTCACCGGAGGCAATCCTCTCGAGGTTGTCGTTCTTAATTTTTGACGGCATGCTGCTCGTCAGAATACAGACAGGTATATTAAGAGACTTGCACCAACTTTTAAAAGTCTTGTAGTGCTGTTCTGCAAGTAGTTCTGTTGGTGCCATAAACACTGTTTGAAATTGTTTACTTGCAACTTGTATCGCCGCTATTGCAGCTACCAGTGTTTTTCCGCACCCTACATCGCCTTGCACAAGGCGCATCATTGGTTTATCTACACTGAGGTCGTTATTTACTTGGTCAATAACTCGCTCCTGAGCGCTCGTTAATTGAAAAGGAAGTTGGTTGGCAAATCGTTGGTATAAGTTACGGTCTTCTGTGATCGGAAAACTGCGATAGTTCTGATGTTTCTGTTTTAGTTTTTTTAACGCCAGTTGGTTGGCCATCAGTTCTTCAAATGCAAGTCGTTGTATAAGAGGATGTTCGCCGTTGTATATGTCGTCCAGTGATATTCCGATAGGTGGCTGATGAAGGAGTTTAAGAGCATCGCAAAGAGGAGGGAAGTTCAGTTGTTTCAATAAATTGATCGGCATCAATTCTTTTATGTTAGTGTGATTGAGCATGACCAGAGCCTGCTTATTTAACTTCTGAAAAGTCTTCTGTTGTAATCCGTCCGTCGTTGGGTAAATAGCCGTTAGACGGTCGGATAGTCTCGGGTTAGAACTATCCTTGAGGTAGGTGATTTCTGGATGAATCATCGAAATACTTCTACCAGAATGAGATACCTGACCGTAACATTGAAGGTATTGTCCTCGAGAAAATTGTTTTTTTTGAGCCATCGAGAAATAAAACAACCGGATATCGAGTATGCCAGTGTGATCAGAAACCTTGCAAACGAGAGATCTTCGTTTACCAAATACGACATCGGCTTTTTCAATTACGCCACATACTTGGGCTGTTTGCCCGTGCAACAAGCTACCTATCGGAGATATTTTGCTTCGGTCTTGATACTTATAGGGTAAATGGAATAAAAGGTCTTCGACCGTGCTTATAGATAGGGCCGAGAGTTTTTCAGCAACCTTTGCACCAACACCTTTTAGTGATTCGACCGATATTTGCGACAATAGCACTATATAATTCCCTTTGCGACTAGCGGCTTATTAATTTAATTTCGATTCGATTGAAAGTAGATCAACTTGTCCTTTTAGTGCCTCTTGGAGACATTTGGCGATAACCATCACCGCTTCTTTTCGAGGGTAGCTCGCTCGCCATGCCAGAATTATTCTTCGCTTGGGAACCGGGTGAACAAACGGCCTAGAGTCTAGTCCCGGGTAATCGGTTTGTTTTGCCAATGCTGTAATCGGCATGATGGTTATACCTAGTTTCATCGCGACCATATGCCTAATTGTCTCCAGTGAACTACCGACCACCCAATCGTCGTTTCTAGATTGCGGAGACTTGCACTGAGGGCATGCCGCTATCACTTGATCTCTAAAACAATTGCCTTTTCCGAGCATTAAAAGTTCACTGGTAGCAATGTCATCGACAGATATTTCAGATTTCTCAGCTAGCGGGTGATCATCGTGAAAAAGGGAAATGAAATCTTCATCGTATATTTCTAGAGTTTCGAGCGCAGGATCTGAAAAAGGTAACGCTAATACAGCAATATCGAGTTCTGCTTGGAGTAATTTTTTTCTTAAATTCTCGGTATAGTCTTCATCAATATGAAGCGGCATTTCCGGATGTTTTTTTCTTATTACAGGGATCAAAGACGGAAATAGGTACGGGCCTATCGTGAATATCGAACCAAGTCGTATAACACCTTCAAGCGGGTTTTTCTGCTTACTTTTAAGGTAATTCAATTTGTCCGCTTCTTCGATAACCCGTTGTGCTTGTTGCGCAACCTCTAAGCCTTCAGGGGTAATATCAATTTTCCGCTTACCGCGTTGAAAGATAGTAATCCCCAGTTCATCTTCAAGTTTCTTTATCGCTATGCTCAAGCTTGGCTGACTTATATTACAAAGCTCTGCGGCCTTACTGAAATGCTGAGTTTGCGCAACGGCAACAACGTATCGAAGTTCATTCAGAGTCATAGCTAATACCAATTGAAAATAGTTTTAATATTTTATAGCTATAATTTGTTGAGATCAATTGCTTTCATCCACGGGTTGGTGAATTCGATTTATAACTTATTGCTTGATAAATTGGCCTTGGATGGTGGATTCGCTGGTCGAGTCTCTCAAGTTGCCGAGTAATCTGAGTCGAACTCATTTACCTAGGATGGATAGGGATTGATCATTATGCGGTGCAATTTTAGGTAATTCTACTGTAGACTAGCGCTAGCTTTAAGACTGAATGCTCTTTATTAAATAATAACAAATGAGAAATCATTGAATGGCCAAGTATAGTACGCCAAGAAAGAACTTAATTCGAAAATTGACTAGTCTGGCTATATTGCTTTCTTTATCTCTGTCAATCCCAGAGGCTGCCGCTCTCCAAGAAAAAAAAGGGGGGGAAGAAAAGCGAAATGAAGTGGTTGTCACTGGTTCCCGTCTTAAAAAAATAGATATCGATAATTTATCTCCCATTATTATCATTGATCGAGAAGAAATCGATAGATATGGGTATGCCAATGTCAAAGATGTCATTGATAATATGACTCAAAATACTGGCGGCACTATGGATAATAGTGCCACTTTTGGGTTTACTCCGGGCGCTTCAGCAGTGAATTTTAGAGGGTTAGGGTTTGGACAGACGTTGACCTTAATTGATGGTCGACGGTTGCCAATTTATCCCATCGGAATTAACGGAACAACTAACTTTGTCGATCTATCTTCAATTCCTATGGCTTTTGTCGAAAGGATAGAGGTGTTGACGGATGGTGCGTCCGCTATCTATGGGAGTGATGCTGTTTCTGGGGTTATTAATATCATTACCAGGAAAGATATAGAAGGGATATCATTGAATTTTAGGACCTCTATGACTTCTGATGGAGGATATGAGACCCAAAGATTTAATCTGTTAACCGGAGCTCGAAACGGGGACACACAGCTGGATGTTATTTTAGATTATTGGCGACAAGAGCCTTTGTGGGCGACCGATCGTAATTTTGCTGACTCTGATATTGCTAATCCAAGAGGTTCTTTTAGTTCAGGAGGCTCATCTTTCTTGGGGCTAGAAACTGGCACCGTATACCAAGACCCCAATTGTGGTACTCCTCAAGATGCGTTAAGTGGTGCGGGAGTTCCTAATGTTAATGTTCCTTTTTTCTCCACAGAAGACAGTTGGTGTGGCTACGATCGTTCAGTGCATAGGCAGCTTATAGCTCCGCAAGAAAGGATCTCATTAATGACTCGTATTCACTATGAGATTAATGAGGATTTAGAGTTCAATAGTCGATTGGGCTTGTCACGGTTGAATACTAGCACTCAATTGGAGCCTAATTTTTATGGTGGCGGGTTGCTCACTGGTTTTGGGACATTAGTTCCCAACAGAGGTGGGCTTGTCTTTCCAAGTGCAGTAAATAATCCGACCACAGGAACTGCGAGCGAAGAAGCTGGCGTGTTCGTCAGGCGATTGGTTGAATTCGGACCGAGAATTACTGAAATTGATAATGATGCTGTAAATATTCTTTCGGCGTTGAGAGGCACTTTTGCTGATGGGTTGTATGATTGGGAAATAGGGGTTTCCTACAACAAGACAGAATTGAATATAGATTCAAATAATATTCATTTAAGTGCTCTAAATGCGGCTGTAGAAGGCGGCCTTGATTTATTCAGACCCATTGCTCAAGATACAGTCGATTTTCTTTCGTTTGATTCGCATCAAAAAGC
>JAHRVB010000046.1 GCA_019090895.1 Kangiellaceae bacterium | reverse complement strand
GCGGGACAAATGGCACAGCACTTTTCTGAGCTAAACAGTGTCAAATTTGATGGTGCCAAATACGATAAAGATTATCCAGAACATATGAAGAAAACGATCTATTAAACCTTGGATTGCTTTTATACAATACGGCTAAATATCAAATGCTTAGCTTTTATTCTTTGTTCCAGATTTCGCCAAAATTTCTAAATAGAATGACTCTAATTGATCGACTTCTGCTTGGTCTATGCATTTATTTATGGTCGAAAGGTGAATGCTCTCAGCGGTTGTTTCTGTCACACCATAACGACAATCAAAGTCCCAAAAATCGACACCTTCTTTAAGTGGTTTATTTCTTTCTCGTTTTAGATACTTCTTAACTTCGTGCTTGATCCCTTCGACAAGTCGAGGCAATTTTATTTTTGGGTGTGATAATACAAAGGTCTTTTTCATAATAGTTTGGCTCCAAAAAGTGGGCTCTGAAAATGGTACAGCAAAAATAGGCGCGCTAGTTTACCTCAATTAAACGGATTATTCTTTCTTTACCGGCTGAAGTGACTTTATATTTTCAAGTGGCACAATGAGTGTTGCTTTGTTGCGATGGTTGTACAAAAACACGTAATTGATAGACGTTCCTAACAAAGAAAACTGATCGCCATTTTTTGTAGTCGCTTCTGAATCCACGACTATTAGATGCTGTTTATCATTAAGTATCGAGTCAGCTTTATTAATTGCATGTAATCCGATAAACATATAAAAGTACAATGACAATATTACCAATGCTGTCCACCAAAATGACCGAGTGCTTTGAACGCCTGCAATGCGGGGGATAATTCGCAACAGGCCTTTATCGAATTTTCGGTCTAACCAAACGCTAAAGGGAGCTTGAATATAGGCGATTATCCAAATTAGGAGTACTAACGTAAATGATCCCAGAATCATTAACATTACCCAGGGATCTTTTATGCCTGCAACTAAGATATCAGTGACTTCTAAATAGGTTGTAACTTGTAATTCAAACTTGTTGTAGAAAATCACTAAGTAAATAAAACCCGCGATTGCAATAGTGGCATACACCAAGAAAACAGACAGGCCAGGGTGGTCGATCACAAATTTAAAGACTTCTCGAAAATTTACTTTTGGTCGATACTTATCAAGTTCGCTATCTGATACTTTGCTATTGGTTTCCATCAATCTACCAAGTTTAAAAAACAATGATTGTAGCTCGAGCGACAACATCCTGACAAGACTATTGATAGTTCGGCGTTGTTAACGCCTTATTATTCTCCCCAATGTTGTTTAAGTCTCAATATCTCGGGTAATATTTTGACGAATAAATCTACCAGTTTTGGGTCGAAATGACTTCCCGCATTCCTTTGAATTTCCTCAACAGCATCCTCTACAGACCACGCTTCTTTGTAAGGTCTTTTGGTTGTTAGCGCATCAAATACATCTGCGATAGCAACAATTCGGGCATGCTCTACAATATCAACACCTACTCTATGGTTTGGGTAACCAGACCCGTCCCATCTTTCGTGATGACCCAACGCAATTTCTGCGGCCATTTGAAAAAGTGGATTAGGGCTTTTGGTTAAAATATCATAACCAATTTGAGAATGTTGCTTCATCATACTCCAGTCTTCGCCATCTAGCTTACCGGGAGACTTTAGGATTCTGTCCGGAATTCCTATCTTTCCAGTATCATGCATAGGTGCTGCGAGCTCGAGTGTGTCTGCTTGATTCTTTGTCCACCCAGCAGCTCGTGCTAATGCCGCAGAATAGGAAGCCATACGCCAAATATGCTCCCCTGTGTCAGTATCATTATAATGTCCAGCTTCACCTAGCATTTTGACAGAAGCTTTTGCAAGGTCTTCTAAGGCAGCGGCCCGAACAAGTGTTAAATGAGTTTTTACTCTTCGTAAGACTATCGGTCCGGAAACTGGTTTTTGTATATAATCGACACCGCCAACATCAAATCCCTTTGTTTCGTCTTTTTGATCGCCCATTGCTGTAACGAATATAATCGGAATGTCTCTAGTTTCTTTGGCTAACTTCAATTGTTGACAAACTTCATACCCCGTCATATCTGGCATCATTATATCTAACAGTATTAAATCTGGCTTATGGTTTGCTACTGCTTTTATTGCATTCATCCCATTATTGGCAAACATTAATTGATACTCGTCCTTGAGTATTTGCTGTAACAATTTAAGATTATTTGGTTCATCATCAACTATCAGAATTTTAAAATAATCTTTCATGTCTAATTCCCCCCTTCGAGCGAAATATCCAGTATCGATGCTAATTTATTAACTTCTTTATGCGCCAATTCAAAGTCGAAATTCTCAACGCTCTTTTTTATTCCCATCAGATTGCGATCAGACACTGAACGGGCCAACTCTAAAATAAAAGGCTCTGCCGCTTCCGGGTTGAGTTGTTCAAGTGAGAGTAACAATTCAAGTAAGACTGTTTTTACTTCTAATTTATCAAATGCTTTCTTATCAGCAGAAATCTCGGCGGGTAAGCTCAATCGATAGATCGCATCAACTAACTTCTTCGTCGACACGTCTAACATTTCTAATGTTATCAAAGCTTGTTTGACATCTTGATTCTTTAGCAGGGAATCGACTTTATTGATATCAGTAGTAATTTGTCGCAAGAACAAATTCCCTGAGACTCCTTTTAATGCATGAGAAATGGCTCTCGCCTCTTCAAAGTTCGGACTTTTTTTCTCGAGAATTTCAACTAATTTATCAACATCGTTAGCCCTCTCTTTAGCAAAGTTAGCTAATGCTCGCGCATAAACTAGAGGCTCTTTCCAGGCTTTAAGACCAGAGGAAATATCTACAAAATTTACCAGTGGACCAAAGTCAATTGAACCGCTGGATTCTACAACTTTCGATACATAATCATTCACTTTTCCCTGCCCCTGAGGTACAACCGTTTCCACCGTCGATAATAATTTATTAATGTCTATAGGCTTACCAACTACAGCTGTCATTCCAGCATTAAAGCAAGACTGCTGGTCTTCCTCCATGATGCTCGCCGTCAAAGCGATGATTGGAATACGAGAAATTTGCAAAGCGTCGACATTTCTAATTAGTCGGGTCGCTTCTAAACCATCCATCTCAGGCATCTGTACATCCATTAATACCACATCAAAGGTTCCACTCTTAACTGCATCAAGCGCGATTTTACCATTCTGGGCCCATGTAACTTTATGTCCTTGACGTTCCAATCGAAGTGTTGCTAACGTTGCATTCACCGATATATCTTCAGCTAACAAAATATCGAAAGTTCGAGGGGAAACATAGTTAGGACTGTATAATGGCGCGTGTTCAAACAAACATTCTGAGGTTTTTTCCGACGGTTCCAGTTTCACAGTGAAATAGAAAGAGGAACCTTTATCGACTTCGCTTTCTACCCATATACTTCCGCCGAGTAGCTCGACAATTTGTTTACTGATAGCGGTCCCTAATCCTGTACCACCAAATTTTCGATTAGTACTAGTATCTGCTTGGGAAAAAACACTAAAAACTTTTTTGATCTGCAAAGGTGTCATACCTATTCCCGTATCTTTCACGTTGAATAAGTACAACCCAGTACTCTCTTCCATCGAGACTGTTAGAGTAACCGTACCGGATGGGGTAAATTTAATCGCGTTACCGATAATATTAAGGAGTACCTGTCTTAATCTTGTTGGGTCGCCTAAAACCCGATTTTTAATCGCCGGATCGAATTCAACCTTTAAACTAAGTCTATGTTCAGTTGCCATAAACTCTAGCGTACGCAAGGTGTCTTTAACAAAATTTGTTAAATGAAAACAGACAACTTCCAGCGAAACTTTGCCGGCTTCGATCTTAGAAAAATCAAGAATTTCATTAATGATTCCAAGCAGATTTCTTCCAGAGGTTAAGATTGTATTAATATGTTCTTTCGAAGACGGTGAAAGCGATTTATCCTGTAGAACAATTTCAGAGAAGCCGATCACTGCATTCATTGGCGTTCGAATTTCATGACTCATATTCGCCAAAAAATTCGCTTTACTTTGAGCTGCTTGCTCAGCTCTTTCTTTCGCCATCATTAGCTCTTTCCTGGCTTTCTTTTCGGTAGTAATATCTTCGATAAATGCGACAAAGAGGTGCTGGTCTGCACTCAATTGACTATAGCCAACTGCGATATGAGCGGGGAACAAGCTACCATCTTTTTTTAACGCTAGGACTTCCCGACTCTTGCCTACAATGCTGCTCTTACGCGTAGCAATGAATTGTGCCAAGAAACCGTCATGAGTTTTCTCATCGATACCCGGAATTAGAGTCGCTATATTTTTACCCACAACTTCATCGACTTTCCAACCAAATATTCTCTCTGCCGCAGGATTAAAAATATTGATTGTACCGCTTTGATCGATCGAAATTACTGCATTGACGGCAGTTTGGACTATCGCTTTAACTTCATTGGTAGCCTGTGAAACGAGCTCCTGCAAATTTTCTCTGTGGCGTTTTATTTCTCGACCATTTTCTATTATTTCCGTTATATCTCTTACAACAATAGTAAAATAGTCTTGTCCGCTGATTTGAAACAAATTGATACTTAACTCAATTGGAAACTCGTATTCTTTGTTGGCCAAACCAAAAGACTGTAAATTCATTCCGAAGTAATCTATAGACTTTCTTTTCTTCGAGTCTAAGAAATTTTCGCGCATTTTCTCATCAATTATGGGAATGAGCTTTTGTAAATTTATACCGACGGCCTCTCCAACATGAAGTTTGAATATTTTCTCAGCGGCTGGGTTCATCGTCTGTACAATTCCTGCCTCGTCAGTCGTAAAAATACCATCCGGCACTGTGTCTACTATCGCAGTAATCCTAGCCGTTGAGTCTAAAAGATATGATTCTGCTTGTTTTCTTTCACTGATATCGCGAACAACACAAATGAATTGTTGTTTCCCGGACACATCCAAACGCTTTATTGATAGTTCGACGGGAAAGTTCCCTCCATTCAATCTCACGCCTATAGATTGGTATTTTTCACCAATTTCTGCATCGTCGGTTTGAAAGAGTGATTCAAAGGGCGGGGCTTCAGTTCCATCGCTTTTAAATAGGCTTTGTATTCGGAACTTCTCTGATTTACTTTCGGGGAATTGAAATATTTTTCTCGCGGAATTATTAAATGATTCAATAATTCCATTATCATCAAACACGATCATCCCATCATCGGTAGAATCAAAAATGGTTTGCAGTCTATTTTGGCTAATCGCTAGTTTTGAAACGGATAATATTCTTCGACTAAAATAGACCGCAAACATCGAACAGACAAACATAAAAAGCATGACCACAATAACAACAAGCAGCAAGGTCTTTGGTTCGATGTTGGAAAAGCTTTCGCTCATTTCAGAATGAGGAAAGAAATAGACTGCCGACATACCAATGTAGTGCATGCCTGATACGGCAAAACTCATTATGATAGCAGCGATAAAAATCGACCGTTTTTTATTTTTCCCAATTGATGAACCGGTATAAAGCCGTTTGAATTCTAGCGATAAATAGGAAAGTGCAACGGCGAGCACTATCGAAAGAGTAAAAATTGAAGGCGAATAAACCATTTGAGCATCAAGTCGCATTGCCATCATACCAACATAGTGCATAGTGCCAATTGCTACTCCCATTAGCACACTGCGTATCACCATTGGTACATCGCTTTGTTGCTGCTTTGAGCTAAATATTACTATACCTGCCATGAGTGCGGGAATAATCGAAATCAAGGTAGTAGGTAAATCATAAAAGATCTCAGTGGGAAGTTTATAGGCAAGCATTCCAACGAAGTGCATCACCCATATTCCACCGCCGACAGAAACCACTCCAGCTAGAAACAGTGTTTTTCTTTGGAACTGAGATTCTTGTGTTTCGTGCATTTCCTGCAAAAACAAAAACGCTATGAAGATGGCGAACAGTGCGATAATTACTGATAGGATTACCAACACAATGCTGTAGCTACCCTGCAAAGCATCACTTACTTGCCGAGTTGAATCGAGAAACTCCAAATGCCACATATCCACTATTATTCTGACCCCCCAATTCATTCTCGAATTCATTCATAAAGTGTAGGTGAGAAATGCCAATCCAGCAATTTTGAAAAGGATTAGCCCTAGATAGAATACGGCTGCTGACGAAAATTGGAAGAGAATAGTGCCCAACCTTCT
>JAHRVB010000045.1 GCA_019090895.1 Kangiellaceae bacterium | reverse complement strand
GTTGCCAAACGGCCAAGTGTTTTACCTTCTGCGTCTACAACGAACCATTCGCGTTGTACTGACTCTGGTTTTGCACTAAAAGTTCTCATTCTTAGCTCCAATGTGGGCTTGATTTTGCCTGTTAATTCTTTCTTGCATTCAAAAAAGAGCGCGAATTTTACAGAAATGTCCCGTCATTCACAACCCATTTTCGACAAAATTTGTCGATTTTATTTAAATAAGGAATTTAGGGTACTTACTACCCCGACAATAAGCTGTCGATAACCTTATTACTGCCCAGAATCTGTCGATTGAGGGCGAAATCTAAATCGGCCGGCATTGTGCGCTATTTTGATCGAAAAAGCACCAAAATATTAAATTAATCGCCATATTTAACGAACAATTTCAAAATAATCATCTAAAACGAAATATTTGCTTTATTTAGCGCGTAAACTCCGGTAAAAAGCGGGTTAGTGACTGAATAGTTAAGACTATCCACAGTCGCTCTCATCAGATTAACTAATCAAAAACCATGCATAGGAAATACAATGGCTACTGCAAAAAAACCTAAATTAATCAAAGACAGATACACTAAAACTCAAATAATCACTGAAATTGCTGAATCGACGGAATTGACCAAAAAGCAAGTTGCATCAGTCATCGATGAATTAGGCGATGTTATCGATCGTCATATCAAAAAACGCGCTTGTGGAGAATTTGTATTACCTGGAATGCTAAAAATCACAACCGTTAAGAAGAAGGCGACTAAAGCTCGTAAAGGAATTAATCCTTTTACTGGTGAAGAAACAATGTTTAAGGCGAAGCCTGCTTCTACTCAAGTAAAAGTTCGTCCGTTAAAGAAATTAAAAGATATGGCAATGTAAGTAATTACTGGTTCATTGAAGGCGCGGTACTAAAGCCAGTTGTGGTTTAGTACCGACTTTCTATAATCAATGATTCCAGCTATTGCATTATAGAAACTTGCAACCTTTTTATCGGTCTATCCTTCAATACCTAGGCTAAGTGTTCTAACGCAAGATAATCATGAGACTGCATTTCTTGTAGCCTACTTAATGTCCGTTTGAACTCAAACGCTAATCGTTCACCTATATATAACTCTTCAAGTTCAACATCTGCTGTCAACATGAGGTTTACATGTCGCTCATAGAATTCGTCCACTAAACTAATAAACCGTCTGGCCGCAGCGTCGTCTTTTGTACCGAGCTGATGAATATCACTCACCATCACTGTTTGATAACACCGTGATATTTCGATGTAATCAGTTTGGCTTCGAGCAGTTTCGCAGATGTCTTTGAAATTAAACCAGACAACCCCTTCCGCGCATCTCACCGTTTGAACAGGTCTATGCTCGATTTCAATAATACAACCGGGAGTCATCTCTTCCGTCGCTAAGTGCTCAAAACTAACCATCAAATTTTCAATCGCTTCTTCATCGTGCGGGCAATGAAAAATGTCGGCTTGTTCTAATGTTCTCAATCTGTAGTCAATACCGCTGTCAAGGTTAACGATATCGCAGTTAGATTGGATCAGCTTAATGGCAGGCAAGAACCTTTCTCGTTGTAGTCCATTCCAATAGAGTTTTTCAGGTGGAATATTAGACGTCGCAACTAAGCTGACTCCTCGAGCGAATAGCGCTTCAAAAAGCCCCCCTAATATCATTGCATCAGTAATGTCTTTCACAAAGAACTCATCAAAACAGATGATCTGAGTTTTATCAGCTATCTCGTCAGCAATTAATAACAACGGGTCTCGTTTTCCCTTGAATTGATTCAATTGCTCGTGTGTTTGGTGCATAAAACGATGGAAATGTAATCTCATTTTGCGCTCAGTGGGTAGCAAATCAAAGAACATATCCATAAGGTAAGTCTTTCCACGCCCCACTCCACCCCAAAAATAGATTCCTCTAACGGGCTCTTTTTTAGACTTGAACATTTGTGATATTCGTTCAGCTATCGATGCTTTTTGTTCTACTTTGATTAACCGATGAGTTAATTCATCGAGTAAATCTATCGCCTTTAGTTGCTGCTGGTCTTCGCTGTACTCTCCAGTTTCTAGGTCCGACTGGTATTTTTGCAACAACGCTTTTGGTTTTATATTCATGTAAGCAACTATAAGTCGAATTAAGAGGACAGAGGCAGGTCTAGATTAGATTGGCAGAAATATTCAATCTCATTTCTGAGGTCTACCAACTTTCCATGAAAGAAATGACTGGTATCAGGCAACATAATCAATTGAGGTGATTGCTCGAATTTTGATGCCCAATCAAAAACAGCCTGCGATTCGACCAACTCATCTTGCTCGCCTTGTACAATCAACCAAGGACAATTCGGCCTCACAAAGCCAGTAAATTCTATTCGACCGATGGGTGGTGCGATACTAATTAAGAGCTTAGGTTCTAACTGATTAGCAACCATTGCAGAAATATAAGAGCCGAATGAAAATCCGACTAATATTAACTCTCGATCTGCAAAGTTATCTCTAGCCCAGCTGACAACCGCAGCAAGATCATCTCTCTCACCAATGCCATTCGCGTATTCACCCTCGCTGGCACCTACACCTCGAAAGTTAAACCGAATACTTGGAATACCCAATCCTGCCAACGATCTGGCAGCGGTGTGAATGACCTTGTTAGTCATAGTTCCTGCATGTTGAGGATGTGGATGACAACAAACGGCGACATACTCATTAGAGACGATTTGTCCACTATCGACTATAGCTTCCAATTGACCAACGGAGCCGGGGATGGCGAGTTTTTCAGATGTTATTTTCATAAAGACTAGGACAACAAATTATTGATTGCGAAACTAGCCGCATTTTCGCATTTTATGATGCCTTTATCTACGTCGATTATTCAGTTCAATCGATGCTGCCGCTAGTGCCAGTTGAAACGGAGGCAAGATAGGAAATTACCACCGAAAAGAACCAATATCGATAATGCACAGCAGTAACTATTGAGAATAGCTTTCCAAGAAATCGCCTAGTGCATAAATGGCTTGTCTCAATTCATCTTTATGCGGTAGAAAAACCAACCTAAAGTGGTCCGGCTGACGCCAATTAAAACCTCGGCCATGAACCAACAAAACTTGTTTGGACTTTAGAAAATCCAACACGAATTGTTCGTCGCTTTTAATATTAAATTTCTGGATATCTATTTTCGGGAATAAATAGAGGGCTCCCTTTGGTTTTGTGCAACTAAGACCAGGAATATCGTTGATCAGTTGGTGGCTCAGATTCATTTGCTCAGCTAAACGCCCTTCAGGTTTCACTAATTCTTCAATACTCTGATATCCTCCGAGCGCCGTTTGAACCGCATGCTGCATCGGAACGTTTGAACATAGTCGCATTGAGGAGAGCATGTCTAGACCTTGCTGATAATCTCGAGCATTGGCTACAGGTCCCGACAACACCATCCAACCAATACGGAAACCGGCAACCCGGTAATTTTTGGATAAGCCACTAAAAGTGACACAAAACACATCATCACAGAGTGACGCAATGGGGATATGGACAGCATCATCGTACAATACTTTATCGTAGATTTCGTCACTATAAACCACTAGATTATTTTCTCTAGCTACTTGAATAATCGACTCTAAGGTTTCCATTGGGTAGACCGCGCCCGTTGGATTATTTGGATTTATTAGAACAATCGCCCTAGTCTTATCGGTAATTTTATTTTGGATGTCGGCGATATCCGGTAACCAACCTGTTTGCTCATCACATAAGTAGTGCACTGGATTTCCTGAAGATAATTTCACCGATGCAGTCCACAGTGGATAATCAGGACTTGGTATTAACACTTCGTCATTCGAATTGAGTAACGCTTGCATCGACATGGTAATTAATTCGCTAACGCCATTACCGAGATAGATATTCTCTACCTTTATATTGTGAATTCCTTGGGTTTGATAATACTGATGAATAGCAACCTTTGCCGAGTAGATCCCGTTGGAATCGCAATAGCCTTGTGCGGATGGAAGGTTATGGATGACATCCTTCAATATATCTTCAGGCGCTTCAAACCCAAATGGTGCTGGATTACCAATATTAAGTTTAAGGATTTTGTGGCCCTCGTCTTCTAGACGTTTTGCTTCATCTAAAACGGGGCCACGAATGTCATAGCAAATGCCATGTAGTTTGTTAGAGCGTGCAATTGTTTTCATCAAAAAACTATTTGATTCTGGACGATTAGTTCATTCTAGGCTTGATTCTTTGAATGCCGCTAATACTTTATGGAGATATCAATATTGATGACATCATTCTAATACAAACTTCATTGTATAAATTAGACCGCTTTGAGATTTGTTCTTTTCAAATTCCCACTGATATATAACCCTCCTAGCATCTCGCTCGAAGACTCTTCGAGGCTCTGCAGCAACCAACGCCACATTATAGGGATGTCCATATTGGTCGACGTCAAACTCGAATTTAACCCAGCCCTCAACGCCTTCTTCAGCTGCTTTTCGTGGATACATTGGTTGAACGATGACAGAAGGTTTTGCTTCTGATAGTTGCTCTTCAGTATTTTCAGCCACGACCGTGCTATTAATACCAAAAATCGCAACAATAGCAAAAACAGCCGCCACCCATGAATGCCATGATTTCAAATTAGTTTTATTTAACATTTTAACTCTCTCCTTAATTAACGAATGGTACTTCCACTGACTAATGAGCTTGTACTGTTGCTCACCGGTCACAGTTTCTAACAATGCTGTTGCGTATGCCTTCCGGTTTTCTCTATCAGAATTGTGCATCACGCCGAGATCACACGAAATTTCCTGATCGGCTTCGCAGTATTTATCTGCCCAATAAATGAGCGGGTTAAACCAAAACAAACTTTTGAAAATAACTCTAAGAAAATTGAATCGATGGTCATGACGATTAATATGAAACAGTTCATGTCGCAAAATCATGGTTTGATGATTTGCAGACAACTCTTTAAAACTCGATGGCAGAATAAGGTACGATCGTATTAAGCCGCACACTGCGGGGACATCGATTAACGAGCTGGTCACCGGTCTAATTTTATTATTGGTAAGAAATGACATCGAAGTCGATGAAACCGAATCATGTCGTTCAGATATCGTTTCTTCGGAAAAAATTGTAAAGCTACCTTTTAATCTTTGATAACGTACTAAGAAAGAAGCTAGAGCCAGTAAACACCCACTACCCCATATAACCGTTACTATTGCTGCGACTTGCTCGCTAATGTTCCAAGACTCATTGGTATCTGCAACTGGCGATTGAGACATTCCAAATACAAATGTCATAAATCCTCCAGCAGACCCAGTCTCAGCACTGCTAACCGGCAGTAGCAAATAAATGGGCAAGATAAACCACAGTTGGTAGGCAACTTTAGCGTTTAAATACTTTAATACGGTCGCTCTAAACGCGATGAGCAACATCAAGAACAGACTCATGCCCGCGCTTTTTATAATAAGAAACTCAAAAACTGACGCAATCATTTTCTATCTCCCTATAGAGCTGCTGTTAACCTTCTATTTCTTTAATTAACGCTTTTAGCTCTTTTAAATCTTTATCGGTGAGCTTCTCTTGCTTGGCGAATGATGCAACTAGCGATGAAACACTGCCATTGAAAACTCTCTGCAGAAAATGCTCTGATGCTTCTTGCAAATAGTCTTCTTGCTTTAAGATGGGATAATACAAATATTCCCTGCCCCTTTTGCTATAGCTAATGGCATTTTTTTTTAGCAATCGATTAAGCAGTGTTTTAACCGTCTTAGCATGCCACTCCAATTCATTGCCGAATATCTCGATGATTTGTTTTGCGGTAATTGGAGAGCGTTCCGATGCATTCTTCCAAAAGGCATCCATCAACACTTTTTCAGATTGGCTTATGGTGGTTCTCGATTCGGTATTCATCAATATTTACCTCTTTACAACGCTAAGATTACATCTGTAATTCATTAAATATTACACATGTAATCTTAGAGTGTCAAACTCTCATGTACAACCTATGGAAATAGTTCTTGCAATTAATAGTGAATTTATCGTGGCATTCGTCTGAAATAATGCGCCTTAGACTAAATAATAATCGACGAATATCGTCAGATTACGATATAGTTATAACTAAGCCCTTTATTAATTAAACGCTTTTTAGATAGGTAGATTATGGAAATTTTATTATCGGTCGGAATTGTAGTAGCTGCCGCTGTTGGTTTCTTTTTTGGACGTAATTTCTCTAGTAATGAAGTCGAAAAAAATAGACTAGAGCAGCAACTTAAGGATAAAACAGCTGAACTTGAAACTTTTCATGCGA
Source organism: Kangiellaceae bacterium (assembly GCA_019090895.1). Classification (GTDB taxonomy): domain Bacteria; phylum Pseudomonadota; class Gammaproteobacteria; order Enterobacterales; family Kangiellaceae. The sequence continues at coordinate 13,121 of JAHRVB010000045.1, read as the reverse complement.
AAGTAAATGGTCATTTTGAAAAAACAGCTGAGCTATTTAATCATGTATCCGATAGCTACCAATCTTTGTACGACCATATGGCGACTAGTTCGACCCAACTATGTGCGACCCAAACATTTCAGTCTTTACCAAAGTCTCAAGAAGAGCAATCGATTCGAGAAAATCCAACAATTTCTCAGCAATCTGCTCAAACCGCTGCTTCTGAAGAAGTTTTTGATGCGAATCATTTATATAATGCCCATGATTACCGTAATCAGGAACAACAAGAAGAACCAGAAGAACCAACAATTGATGATAATAAAGTAGTCGAAATTGCATCCGCGAAAGAAGACTCAGATGCCCAGGCACTCGATTATGCTATAAAAGAAAAAGGCGTGATTAATCACAACAGTTTAAACATCGAAGGTGTTAAGAACTCTTAATTTCTTAACTATATAGTCTCTTCTCCGTTATTCCAGTTGTTCAAAGTGTTCAGTTGATTTAGTATAAATATCATTAGCTAAATCAACTTACGTTCCTAATTATATGAAATTCATTACAATTCTGCTTCACTCCCTTAAATACGTCCTAATAGGCGGCACGATTGGGTTCGGAGTATTGTTTTTTATGAACAATAGTCCTATGAGTTTCAACTGGAGCGAAGCTCAGAAAGCATGGGCATATTACAAAGATGAAGCGTCTCGCCCTGCCTCAGCTCAAGAGACACTGACTCATGATTCTTTCTCTGCGGCTGTAGAAAAAGCAGGACCATCAGTTGTGAGTGTCAGTGCGATCAGAAAAAGCAGAGTGAGACCTGCAACTGATGGCCGCAAAGGCGATATGTTGGTAGATACTCCCATTGGTGTTGGGTCAGGTGTAATTGTTGATAAAGATGGATACATCGTCACTAATTACCATGTTATAAAAGGCAGCACTACTGTTGCTGTTCAATTTTCTAACGGAATAAGAAAAAAGGCACAAATTGTTGGTGTCGATCAAACCAACGACATAGCCGTGTTAAGAGTAAACATTAAAACCCCTTATATTGCAGAACTCGGAAACTCTGATGAAGTCAAAGTAGGTGATGATTTATTAGCAATCGGCACTCCTTTCGGATTATTCTCAAATTCTGTCACTAAAGGAATAGTCAGCTCTATTAATCATGGCCCTCTTTATCCAAGAATTCAGACGGATGCCGCGATCAATTATGGTAACTCCGGGGGAGCGCTTCTTAACTCTAAGGGCCAAGTAGTCGGAATAAGTCGTTCTAAATTTAGCGTCGATCAAGGGGATGAAATAGGTATCAACTTTGGCATTCCCATTAACGTTGTCAAAGAGAGCTTTGATCAAATCAAACTACATGGACGCGTAATTCGTAATTGGTTTGGGGCTGAATTACTCCAATTAAGTAGAGAGGGCTATGAGCAATTAAATCCGCCTGTTGATTTTGGAAAAGGTCTGTTGATCAATAGAATGGAGCAAGGAAGTCCAAGCACTGAAGCCGGTTTAAAATCAGGTGATTACATGATTGAATTTGACGGCCACGAAGTATCAGATATGGAACATTTAAGAAAAATATTCATTGAGCTTCCTATAGGCAAAGAAGTCGGTGTCAGAGTACTAAGAAATAATGAAATAATAGAAACAACGATAAAGCTCAGAGAAAGGCCACAACATTGATTTAGGAATTAAACTAAAAGAGTCTCGACTAAGAGACTCTTTTTATATTAGCTCCCATCAATTGAAGTTTTTCTTCAATACATTCATACCCTCGATCGATATGATAAATTCGATCAACCGTTGTTTTACCTTCCGCAACAAGCCCTGCAATAACAAGACTGGCTGACGCTCTTAAATCAGTTGCCATGACCTGAGCGCCATTAAGCTTGTCAACACCAGTACAAATAGCATTGTTTCCTTCAATTTGAATATCTGCGCCCATTCGTTGTAATTCACTCACATGCATAAAACGGTTTTCGAAAATTGTTTCCGTTATAACACCGGTACCTTCGGCGATTACGTTTAGCGCAGTGAACTGAGCCTGCATATCAGTTGGAAACCCAGGATAAGGTGCCGTCTTTATATTCACTGCTTTAGGCCGACGCCCTTCCATGTCCAACTCAATCCAATCTTCTCCTGTGGTAATTTTAGCGCCCGCCTCTTGTAGCTTTAATAAAACAGACTCTAAGATTTCAGGGTTGGTTTCTCGCACTTTAACTCGACCACCGGTCATTGCGGCGGCAACCAAATAAGTCCCCGTTTCGATACGGTCAGGCAATACTTCATGATGAGCACCAACAAGTTTATCGACACCTTCAATGGTGATTATATCCGTTCCAGCACCCTTAATTTTGGCCCCCATGGCAATCAAATAATTAGCCACATCGACAACTTCCGGTTCCCGGGCGGCATTTTCAAGAATTGTTGTCCCTTTTGCGAGAGTCGCTGCCATTAATAAATTTTCAGTCGCCCCAACACTCACTATATCCATACAGATTCGCGCACCTTTGAGACCATCTTTCGCTCGTGCCCTTACGTAACCGTCGGTAACATCAATTTCTGCTCCCATTGCTTCCATTCCTTTGATATGCAAATCAACAGGTCGAGACCCAATCGCACATCCTCCAGGTAAAGAAACATCGGCCTCACCAAATCGGGCCAACAGCGGTCCAAGCACTAAAATAGATGCTCTCATAGTTTTTACTAAGTCGTAAGGTGCTTCAAAAGTTGCAATCGTACTGGTGTCAATTTCGACAGTCATATTTTCGCCGAGTGTCATCGAATTTCCCATAACACCTAACAGTTCTAAAGTCGTGGTAACGTCATTAAGATGGGGAACATTAGCAATGGTAGTAGGACCTTCTGCTAATAGAGTCGCCATCAAAATAGGCAATGCGGCATTTTTTGCACCTGAGATTCTGATGGAACCGTCTAAACGATTACCACCGGTAATTTGTAATTTATCCATTAATCCGTCCGATCTGCTGATGAATTTAAGCTTTCGCGGCTTCTTCTATTGTTAGGGTTTTAAGCGATATAGCATGAAGCTCACCGCTTGATATTTGCTCCTGCAATATTGCGTATACTAGTTGCTGACGGGCGACAGGTCTTTTTCCGGCAAATTCATCAGAGACTACCCGAGCTTCAAAATGATACCCATCTCCGCCAACTTCTACCGAATTGGTTGTCATCGCCTGCTCAATCATTTCTTTAATTTCTAGTTCAGTCATTTCTATCGCTCAAAAGAGGGTTCATATCAATTAATCGGCATATTGTACCTGAATCTGTTGTAACTAAGAATAGAGCCGATTCATTTACCACAACTAACGGTTACTTTCTGCCCTGCTCTTCCGTATAATGTGCGGCTTTGATTTTCGCAACAGAAAATATCTAGAATAAAAACGTAATGGCTTGAAACAAATTTCTTCTTGATAGATCTAATTTTAGATTCCATTATGAATACGGCACCCCTAACTCGATAAATTATGCAAAAAATACACATTAAAAAAACCTATTTACCATGGAGAATCAAGTAGTTATATGCTTCTTTATTTTGCAATGGTCATATGTGGCATTTCGCTTTTAGTTTGGAGCGCGGACAGATTTACCGATGGAGCAGCGGCAATTGCTCGCAATATGGGGATATCTCCTCTAATAGTAGGCTTAACCATTGTAGCTATGGGTTCTTCAGCACCGGAAGTGCTGGTATCCCTTAACTCGGCTCTCAAAGGGACTCCGGGATTAGCTATAGGTAACGCGATTGGTTCAAACATCGCCAACATTGCGATGGTTCTAGGAATTTCTGCACTAGTCAGCCCCTTAAGAGTCCAGTCAGAAACCCTCAAACGCGAAATCCCTATTCTGTTCGGCTTCATGATTTTGGCATTTGCCTTATTAGTCGATCTTAGGTTGTCGTTTATTGACGGATTAATCCTAGTAACATCGCTCGGCGGCTACTTACTGTGGTTAACCAAGGCTGCAGCGGCAACCAGAACGAAACCGGATTTAATGCTAACGGAAATTGTAGACGAGTTACCCGATGAAATGCCGACAGGAAAAGCCGTATTCTGGTTAATTGTTGGCCTCATTTTACTACAAATGAGCTCAAATATTCTTGTACTTGGAGCGACAAACATTGCCCATTACTACCATGTTAGCGACTTTATCATTGGGATCACCGTTATAGCAGTTGGAACCAGCCTCCCGGAACTTGCTGCTTCAGTCACTGGCGTACTAAAAGGTGAGCATGAGCTAGCCATTGGCAACGTGATCGGTTCAAATATTTTCAATCTGTTAGCGGTTCTCGGTATTCCTGGTCTAATTAATGGCGCCATACTTGAACCTGAAGTACTGCACCTAGACTATGCATTGATGTTTGGCTTGACGGTTGTAGTTTCCATTATGGCTTGGGGTAGAAAAAACTCTCCTGGTGAAATTACGCGACTCGAAGGTGGTATATTACTCACATGTTTCATTGCCTATCAAACTTATCAGTTAGTGCTTAACAGCTGATATTCAGTTACCACGTCAAGCTAACCCACTTAGATGCAAGTTTTCTGATAAACTAGCACTCATTATATTTGCAATTTAATTTAGGCTATATAGAGCAACATGGTCAATCAAACTTCTCCCCATAATTTTATTTCGCGTGGTCAAGCAGTTATACGAATCGAGCAGTTAGCTATCGAATCGTTAGTTGAACGAATTGATCACTTGTTCTCCAAAGCTTGTGAACTTATGTTGGCTTGTGAAGGTCGAATTGTTGTGATTGGGATGGGAAAATCAGGTCATATTGCAAATAAAATAGCTGCTACTTTAGCTAGCACAGGTACACCTGCATTTTTTGTACACCCCGGAGAAGCCAGTCACGGTGACCTAGGCATGATTACGGTTAAAGACGTTGTTATCGCGCTCTCTAACTCAGGTGAAACGAATGAAATAACGAGCATTCTGCCGGTCATTAAAAGATTAGGAGTTCCGCTAATTAGCATGACGGGGAGTAAGGATTCGACATTAGCCAAATTTGCCGATGTTAATTTGGACACAAGTGTCGAGAAAGAAGCTTGTCCATTGAACTTAGCCCCAACGGCTTCTACCACCACCGCACTAGTGATGGGAGATGCTTTAGCTGTCACATTATTAGAAGCACGCGGTTTTACAGAAAATGACTTTGCGCTTTCTCACCCTGGTGGAAGTTTAGGCAGACGTTTATTGCTTAGAGTCGAAGACATCATGCATAAGAATCAAGATGTTCCCAAAGTAACGCAATCAACCAGTGTCAGCGACGCGTTATTAGAAATGACCAATAAACGACTCGGCATGACCTGTGTTGTTGACACAAAAGACTCACTTATCGGTATTTTTACTGATGGTGATTTAAGACGTGCTTTAGCCGAAAATATTAACTTGAACACCACTGAAATCAGCGAAGTAATGACACTAAATGGTAAAACCATCGAAGCTGGAAAACTTGCTGCGGAGGCGCTTCAAGTGATGGAAGAAAATGCGATTAACGCACTGGTAATAACCAATGAAAAAAACCATCCGATTGGCGCGCTTAACATGTATGACTTACTTAAAGCTGGAGTTGTTTAGTGGACAATAAATCCTTTGACCCATTGTTATTAGAAAAAGCTAAATCTATTAAGCTATTAATATGTGATGTCGATGGTGTGCTCAGTGATGGCAAAGTGTATTACTCTAACCAAGGTGAAGAGCTAAAAACTTTTAACATTAAAGACGGACTGGGAATAAAACTATTATTAGACAACGATATTAACGTAGCAATAATTACTGGTAGGAATTCGGAAATAGTTACTAAGAGAGCCAATGAGCTCGGTATTCCCTTTGTGTATCAAGGTAAAAAGGACAAAACTTCCGCTTATCAAGAAATATTGAAAAAACTAGGAATAACCGCAAACGAAGTTGCTCACGTAGGAGACGATCTACCAGACATTCCTCTTATGAAACGATCAGGCTTGGGTATTAGTGTCGCCGATGGTCACTACTTTGTAAGGCAGAATTCAGATTGGATAACAAACAAAATCGGTGGCGAGGGAGCCGTGAGAGAAATAGCAGACCTGCTGCTTTTTTCTCAAGGTAAATTAGACATCATTCATCAAGGTTATTTGCAATAATGAAACGATTAAAACTTAATCGATGGCTTATTAGCTTGATCACTGTTGCAATGTTAGTTCTAGTATTCAAGCCTGAACAAAAAACAGATAACTCTCCGAAAAACGCAGACATGCCAAGCTCTGACTATTTCATGAAGGATGTCACTGTGATTCAGTATGATACCAACGGAAAGGTTACGAGCACTCTAGTCGCAAATAAAATGGAACATCATATAGAAGACGATTTATCGCTTTTAGAAAATCCGAGCATCACTTATCAAACGAGTGATTTAGGCAACTGGAAACTAAAATCTCCAAGAGGAGTTCTAAAATCTAACCATTTACTTGAGCTTCAAAACAAAGTAACTATCGAAGAATTCGATAAAGAGAATTATGCTAAGTCACGGATTACTACTTATGACCTAAAAATTGATTTCACTAAAAATGTAGCTCGGACTGAAGCATCCGTATTAATCGAAAGCATTCATCAAACGACTGAAAGCGTTGGATTAGAATTTGATATGTTAAACGAGATAATTCGATTAACCTCAGATGTTAAAATAGAGGTTTATCAACAATGATAGCTAAATACAACTGTCCATATTTCTTTTCTATGGTATTTATTGTCGTTGCTAGTTTTAGTCTCGATACAAACGCTGAAGATGAATTAGTAATCGATGATACGATACATATGAATGCTGATAATTCCGAGCAAAATGGAATCACTAAAATTACAAAACTCTGTGGCAATGCACTATTAAAACAACTAAATCTAGTCATTAGTGCTGACTGTCTGGTAGGAAAACAACGCGAAGACAACACCTATGAGTATATTTCTGCAACTGGAAACCCAGCAACATTAACGCAAGTAAATTTGAAGAAGAATGAAACTTTATCTGTGCAGGCTAACGGCATCAAATACTTAGTCTCAGAACAACGATTTGTAATTCAAGAAAACGCTGTCCTCGCGATTGAAAATAGACAGTTCGACAGCGTCAGAGTTACCGCTGAGCTAATAGAGCTTGATAATAAAGTTGAGAGCAACCGAACGATTATTGCAAAAGGTAAACCGCTGGGTATCGAGCTTAAAAAACTTGGGCAAACTGAACTTAATGCAACCTCGAAGAATATGAATTTCAATACCGGTACATCAAAATTAGAGTTATCACAAGATGTTATTGCTAATTTGGAGTTAGGTAAGATTACAGCTGGCGAATTTAAATACAATTCAGAAACAAAAGAATCTAGTTTCAATCGCTCTTCGAATGAACAAGTCGAAATTATTCAAAAGAAGAAGAATCCTCAATGACCATTTTAGCTGCCAAGAATTTGGCCAAAATTTACTCGAAAAGAAAAGTTGTTTCTGACGTTTCGTTTAACGTAGCGGCTGGTGAGATCGTCGGGTTACTCGGTCCCAATGGCGCAGGAAAAACAACTTCCTTTTACATGGTCGTCGGTTTGGTAAATGCAGATGGAGGGGAAGTTCATCTTGGTGATTTAGATATCACTGGGCACGCAATGCATGATAGAGCGAAAATGGGAATTGGTTATTTGCCGCAAGAAGCATCTGTATTCAGAAAAATGACGGTTGAAAATAATTTACTATCGATACTAGAACTAAATAAAGGTCTAAACAGCGAACAACAACACGAACGGATGATCGCATTGTTAGAAGAATTCAAGATCACTCACTTACGACAAAGCTTGGGTATGAGTTTGTCGGGTGGAGAAAGGCGAAGAGTAGAAATAGCACGGGCCTTAGCTAATGAACCAAAATTCATTCTTCTAGACGAACCGTTTGCAGGCGTCGATCCAATTTCTGTCGGTGAAATTAAAGAGATTATCAAGCACTTAAAGGACCGAGGTTTGGGTGTTTTAATCACCGACCATAATGTCAGGGAAACACTAGACGTTTGCGAACGAGCATATATTGTGGAATCGGGTCAAATCCTCGCTAATGGCAGCCCAGAAGAAATACTTCAAAATAAGGAAGTCCGCCGAGTCTATCTCGGCGAAGACTTTAGAATCTAACCAACAAAGGCTTCCCCATGGTTAGAATTTGTACAATCAGTTAGTAACTCTGCTACCGAATATAAACGTATTCAAAAATTCCAATATTTTAAGTTGAAATGTCCGATATCGGCCTCCATACTAGATAGTAGGTTTGGAGGAATTGATACGAATATGCGTTCCGTTTTTGACGTAAAACCAACTCAGAACAGAGATAGTCGAATAGCTCCTCTTCCTTCATTCAAGTGCAATAATATTAGAATAAAATCACTCAAGATATCCAATAAACTGCTATAGTAATAAGTAAAGGGAAAAGAAACCAGCTGTGAAAAATTACTCAAAATTATCCTCTGGAACACTATTTGAATGAAACAGTCCTTACAGCTTAAGATTAGTCAATCTTTAACCATGACTCCTCAGTTGCAGCAAGCCATAAAGCTGTTACAACTGTCGAGCATCGACCTCGAAGCAGAAATCCAAGAAGTCATTGAATCTAATCCTCTTTTGGAAATAGAAAATCCTCAAGATAACCTTCAATCTGAAGACAAATCAAGTAACGCCGAAAGCGACGCCAGTATCGAAGCCACTCCACGGGAAGAGAAAGATACGAGTGAGTCACTTCAAAGCGATAAAATAGAATCGGAAATGATAGCAGACACTCAATGGGAGGATTGGGGATATGTTTCTCAAGGTGTCGGAAGTAAGTCGGATGAAAATAGCCATTTCGAATATCAAGGAGAGACCAGTGACAGTTTAAGAGATCAGCTGATTTGGCAGGTCAACATGACTAGCTTGTCCGAAACCGATCTCGCTATTGCAATGATTCTAATTGACTCAATAGACGAATCAGGTTTTATGAAAGCCGATCTTCATGAAGTGGCAGGTATGCTTAATGAAGAAAAACCTAAATTGTCGACACAAAATGGATATTTGCTTCCCGAAGATGATGATACTTTAATACAAATCGAAGAAGTCGAAACCATTCTACATTTTATTCAGAGCTTCGAGCCTGCGGGAATCGCAGCTCGTTCGTTACAAGAATGTTTATCAATTCAGCTCTCTCGTTTAGATTCGTCTAGCGATCAAATTGAATTAGCAAAAAAAGTAGTCGAAACTCAATTCGAATATTTGGCCAACCGAAACTATCGAGTGGTAATGAAAAACCTTCGATTAAGCGAGTCTCAACTAAAACAAGCTATTGATATCATACAAAATCTTGATCCTCGACCTGGAAATCAAATCAATCAAAATAGTGCTCAATACATCAAACCCGATGTTTATGTTAGTAAAAATAAGGCTGGCGAATGGCAGGTCGAACTCAACTCAGACAGCACACCGACTCTTCGAATAAATAAAGACTATGCGGCAATGATTAAACGAGCTGATAATAGTGCCGATAACCAGTTTATTAAGAATAACTTTCAAGACGCAAAGTGGTTTATTAAAAGCCTTCAAAGCCGAAATGAAACACTGTTAAAAGTGTCTGCATCTATTGTGGAAAAACAAGTTGGTTTTCTTGAATATGGTGAAGAAGCAATGAAGCCATTGGTGCTTCACGATATAGCTGAGGAAGTAGAAATGCATGAATCAACTATTTCAAGGGTCACTACGCAAAAATACATGCACACGCCAAAAGGTATTTTTGAATTAAAGTACTTTTTCTCAAGTCATGTCAGTACAGCATCCGGCGGTGAATGCTCTTCAACAGCGATTAGAGCTGTTATCAAGAAACTTGTCGCAGCGGAGAATCAAGCTAAGCCGTTAAGTGATAGCAAAATAGCGACGTTATTAAAAGATCAAGGCATTAAAGTCGCCAGAAGAACTGTGGCAAAGTACAGAGAAAGCATGTCTATACCGCCGTCCAACGAACGTAAAGCTCTCATCTAGCACGTTGAGAGCCGTCATTTTTCATCAACAGAAGAAGGAAGTGCACTATGCAAATTAATCTAACTGGTCACCATCTAGACTTAACTGACGCATTACGTAATTATGTTAACGACAAGTTTCAAAGACTAGAACGGCATTTCGACCACATCAACAACGTCCATGTGGTACTTGAAGTAGATAAAGTCAGACAGAAGGCCGAAGCAAAGCTTAATGTCAATGGCGGTGAGATTTTTGCAACCAGCGAAGAAGAAGTAATGTATGCAGCAATCGACTCTTTAGTCGACAAACTCGACAGGCAAGTCATCAAACACAAAGAAAAGATGATACGCCACTAACTCCTCCCATTTTCACCAGAATATATGACGACTAGAAAATCGTTAGTCGGCATATATTCTGTTTTATAATTCTCCTCACAGTCGAAGAACCACATATAGACGTCATAATTATCCCTAAAACGATATAAAACACATTATTAGAGTGCGTTCGGTAATAGGTATGTTAAAATTAGATTAATTCAACTCTTGTTGCTTTCCAATCTTAGAATTTTTAAATGAATATCAGTCAACTATTATCACCTGACGCCACTTTAGTGTGCAACGACATTTCTAGTAAGAAAAAAATGTTAGAAAAAGTCAGTGAGATAATCGCGCTAAACATCGATACCAAACCAAAAATTATTTTTGAGAGCCTACTGACGAGAGAAAAACTAGGTACTACAGCACTTGGGGATGGTGTCGCAATTCCGCACGGAAGAGTCGCTAGTTGCGAGCAAGTTACAGCGGTATTTATTCTGCTAGAAACACCTATTGACTATGACGCAGCAGACGGCAAAAAAGTCGACATAGTTTTTGCTATAATGGTGCCTGAAGAAGCCCATGCCGAACACCTTAAGCACCTCGCTCACATCGCTGAAATTCTGTCTAATCAAAAAATACTATCTCAAATTAGACACGCGCATTGTAGTGAAGCACTTTATGAAATACTTGAAACCGCGGCTGAGAAACTGGATATATAATAGGAGAAATAAATGAAAAGGATATTTCTAAGTGGTCGGTCAGGTTCTGGAAAAACAGTCGCTTTAAGAGCACTGGAAGACCAAGGTTTCTATTGTGTTGATAATATTCCTATCAAATTAATTCCCGAGCTACTTAGTCAAACAGAAAATCAATATCCTGAACTCGCCATTGGGGTCGATGCACGAAACATCCCTGCGACCGATGACGAGTTTGATGAGGTCATGCAATACCTTCAAGGAAAAGGTAAGCAATTCCAAGTTATATTTATTGACGCCAATGACGCAACTTTGCTCAAACGATTCAGCGAAACCCGTAGAAGACACCCGCTGACGGCAGAAGGCTTATCACTAGCGGAAGCAATTGCAGCGGAGAAAAACAGATTAGAACCCGTTAGCCGTTACGCACAATTAGTGATTGATACTACCAACAAAACTCCCCATGAATTATGCGAAACAATTGTAGAAAGGGTAATGGGTGAGAAAGAATCCCAAATTAGCTTGTTGTTTGAGTCTTTCGGATTCAAAAATGGTGCTCCGGTTGATGCCGACTTCGTATTCGATGCACGATGCTTACCAAATCCCTACTGGGAAGAAAGCCTCAGAGGTTTCAACGGTAAAGATCTAGCAATTGTCGAGTACTTGGAGAATTTACCCTATGTTCAAGAATACTTTTGGCAACTAAAGACTTTTCTACACACTTGGATTCCGCGATTTGAAGAAGGGAATCGGAATTACCTTACCGTCGCTATTGGTTGTACTGGTGGTCAGCATCGCTCTGTTTACATGGTTGAAAAATTAGCCCAAGCATTCGCTCCACTTTTTCATGATACCCAAATCAGACACCGAGAGCTGAAATCGATTAAATCATGAGCACATTAGAGGAAATTACATCATCTTGCAAAGTGACCAATATGAAAGGTCTTCATGCAAGGGCTGCCGCACAAATAGTTTCGATTTCCAATAACTTCGAATGTGATATGACAATTGCTCATAAAGCAAAAACGGTCTCTAGCCTCAGTTTAATTAAGTTACTCACCCTTGATGCTCCGAGAGGTTCAATACTCAACATCCGTGCTCATGGCCCCGACGCGAAGAAGGCATGTGATGCCATCAGCAAACTTGTTTTAGAAGGATTTGGAGAATAACTTGTCAATTAGGCGACTTCTTATCCCGTGAACAACTATAGGGTACGTAAGTAGCGAGCTTGTCTTGGTAAATAGTAGTTTCTCTTGTCAAAAGAAATGACAACCTTATTCGCCTTACCGACCAACTCCGTCCTCGGCACCATCCCAATTACCCTCGAATCAGCGCTGTTATCACGGTTATCTCCCATCACCCACAAATGATCATGAGGAACCTGCTGTGGCTCAAATGAAGATAAATAGGAAGCGCCTTGTAAAGAAACTCTTATAACATGAGCTGAAGTACGGAAACTCACTGAGTCATTATTTTCGAAGAATTCAGTCCTATAACTAGCGATGTCCCGATCCCCAAGGAATCGATCAAAACTAGCAGGCTCTTCGATCATTTCAGTAGTTACCTGTCGATGATTAATAACTAGTTGATTATCCCTCATCTCAATCCAATCACCCGGCAAACCTATTACTCGCTTAATGAGACGATTTTCCGACACTTTGGAATTAAAAACGATTACATCACCTCTTTGAGGTTCTGAATGCCGGTTAAGGTTAATTTCTGTAAAAGGGATTTTAACGTCATAGGCGAGTTTATCGACCCAAACGCGGTCACCAACCAGAATCGTTGGTTGCATAGAACCGGAAGGAACATGGTACCAATCCGCAATAGCACTTCGAAAAAATAGCATCAGAAAAATAAATAGAATGAAGCGTTTATTATTGTTCCAAAGGGTGCAAATAGATTTCATGATTTCTCCCGGCTTTTCATCATAGAATTCAATTTTTATAAGTTGCTTATAATTAGTACGTCCATACATCGATTTATTACAACTTTTTGTTTTTAAATTATTTGGCCTCTTCACTGATGATTTCAACTAACCAATCGATAAACGCCTTCACTTTAGGCCTCTCTGCCGATTCAATCGGACATACCAAATCATAGGACAGATCACTCTCCATCATAAGTTCAAAAGGTTG